>MPNF01000232.1 GCA_002238885.1 Alphaproteobacteria bacterium bin95
CTTGACGAAGATGGCAAGTTTCTCGCGCTCCGGGGCGTCAACACGCTCAATCTCGGCGCCTACTCGGTCTATTTCTGGCCGCTGCGCAAGGGTCTTTCGATGATGCAGGGGACCTACCGCATTCCCGTCGTGTATTTCAGCGGCCACGCAGCGCTCACCAACATGGCGCCGACGGCGGTCTATCGCAGCGCCGGCCGGCCCGAGGCCATCTATATGATCGAGCGGCTGATCGACCTTGCGGCCGACGAGCACGGCTTCGACCGGGTCGAGCTGCGCCGGCGCAACCTTGTCTCTTCCGAAGCGATGCCGTTCACCAACGGGGTCGGCGTTACCTATGACAGCGGCGACTATGTCGCTGCTATGGATCGGGCGCTCCAAGCGGCGGATTGGGCCGGCTTCGAGGCGCGCCGCGCCGAGGCGCAGGCTCGCGGGCTCCGCCGGGGCATCGCGGTCGCCAACTATATCGAGGTGACGAGCGGCATTCCCCGCGAGCGGGCAGAACTGCGGGCGCTGGCGGACGGTACGATAGAGCTCGTCGTCGGCACGATGAGCAGCGGCCAAGGCCACGAGACCAGCTTCCCGCAATTGGCGGCCGACTGGCTGGACGTGCCGTTCGAACGCATCCGCTACATCTGCAACGATACCGAGCGCGTATCGGTCGGCGGCGGCTCCCATTCGGGCCGGTCCAGGCGGCTCGCCAGCATCGCCATCGACAAGGCCGCGGTGTCGCTCCTCGAACGCGGCAAGATCGTCGCCGCCCACGCGCTGCAGGCCGCGCCAGACGACATCGCCTGGCGCGAGGGTGCATTCCATACCGGTACCGGCGCCAGCCTGGACCTGGCGGAAGCTGCGGCGCTTGCCGACGGGCCGCTGGAAGGCATCGGCGACATCACCGACCGGTCGGGCGGCTATCCTTACGGCGCCCATGCCTGCGAAGTCGAGGTCGATCCCGAGACGGGGTATGTGCGTGTCGCCGCCTGGACCGCACTCGACGATGTGGGCCTCGCCGTCAACCCGCTCATCCTCCACGGCCAGGCGCAGGGCGCGGTCGCGCAGGGCCTCGGCCAGGCGCTGATGGAAGAGGTCCGCTATGCGCCGGAGGACGGCCAGCTTCTCACCGGCTCGTTCATGGACTACGCCATGCCGCGCGCCGATACGGTGCCGCCGATCCGCACGCTGATAACCGAGGTCCCGGCAAGCTCGCATCCCTTCGGCATCCGCCCCGGCGGCGAAGGCGGCACTACCCCAGCGCTCGGCCTCGTCGTCAATGCCGTCTGCCATGCGCTGAGGGACTTGGGCGTCCGCCATATCGAGATGCCGCTGACGCCCGAGCGGGTGTGGCGGGCGATCCGGGACGCGCAGCGGAGCAGCTGAACGCCGTCACCCGATGGCGCAGCCGAAGCCGCCGTCCACGGAGATGGTCTGCCCGGTGACGAAGCCCGCGAGGTCGGAGGCGAGGAAGAGCGCCACCTTCGCCATGTCGTCGGGCAGGCCCCAGCGGCCGAGCGGCGTGCGCGCGGAAATCGCCCGGTCGGCCTCCTCATTCTGCTTGAAGCGGTCGGTCATCTGCGTGTGGACATAGCCGGGCGCGATGGCGTTCACGCGGATACCGTCCCCGCCCCAACCGACAGCCAGCGTGCGCGTCATCTGCACGATGGCGGCCTTGCTGGCCCCGTAGGCCGGGTTGCCCTGGCTGCCGAAGAAGGCGGTCATCGAGGACAGGTTGATGACCGAGCCGGGACGCGCGGCAAGCCTGTCGTGCAGCAGGGTCGCCAGATGCAGCCCGGCGCCGAGATTGACCTCAAGGACCTGCCGGAACGTCTCCGGTTCGTATTCCGCCCGCCGGTAAGCGACCATGCCGGCATTGTTGATCAGCACGTCCAGCCGGTCGAACCGGCCCGCGAGCGCCCGCCGCTGGTCCTCGTCGCCGACATCGACCGTGTGGAACTCTATCCTGTCGAGGTCGCTTTCATAGGCATCGCGAGGTTTCGTCCCTGTCGCCGCCACCTCCGCGCCGGCGTCGCGGAACGCCCTCGCCATGGCATTGCCGATGCCGCTCGACCCGCCGGTCACCAAAATCCTGTAGTCATCGAAACGCAGCATGGGATCAGTCCGCCTCCGGCAGGTTCCGCATCAGCCCGGCGAGCACCGCCGTTTCGACGCCCAGCTCGCTGCCCTCGACATGGCGGGCCGCATTGAGCCGCGCCTCGTCCGGCCTGTTCTGGTTGAGCTTCCAGGTGCCGTCCACCGCCTCCACCTCGAGCTCGACCGGAAGGATCGCCCGCATCAACGCCTCCAATTGCCGCTCCGGGACCTTGCTCGTACGCCAAGGCTGCTTGGGTAACAGCCGTTCCTCGAATTGCGCCGCCAGCTCATCCAAATGGTCCGGGAGCGTCTCTTCGGGACGAAGCCGCAGTACACCGCGCAGATGCACCGCCACATAGTTCCACGTCGGCACCAGGCCGGGGTCGGCCTCGTACCAGTCGGGCGAGATGTAGCTGTCGGGGCCGCCCACGGCCAGAACGGCCGGCCGCTCGCCCTCCGCCAGGTATTTCAGGATCGGGTTCGGCCGGGCGAGGTGAGCGTGAACCGCGCCGCCGTCTTCCGCCAGCAGGAACGGGATGTGACTCAGCAGCGGCCCGCCGGCATCGCCCGCACTCACGGCAAGAACGCCGAACCCCCGCTCTCTCGCAAAGGCCAGATTGGCCTCCCGCGAGGTCGTCCGGAACAGCGGAGAAGGATGCATGGGTCGCCTCAGCCTGCCGGGAACCGGCCGTCCGGCGCCCAGACCGTGTCGCCTTCTTCATGCGGCGCGCCGCTGCTGCGCAGGATTTGGGAATACATGCGCCAGTGGGAAATCGCCGCCACCAGTTCCAGCAATTCCGGCACGGTTTCGAACGCCGACACGCAGGCCGCCCAGGCATCGTCCCCGACCGCGCCGGTCTCCAGCGTATCGTCGGTCGCCATGAGCGCCGCACGCTCGGCGGCGTTGAAGTCCGCGTCCTCCAGAGGCCCCCGGACCGCGAGCAGGTCTGCGTCGGAGACCCCTACCCGCCCGCAGAACGGCACATGGCGCGCCCATTCCACCGCCGAGCCGGTGCGCCATGCCGTTCGCATGATGACAAGCTCGCGCACGCGGGCATCCAGCACGCCATTGTAGAGAAGGCGCGAGAGCAAACCGTTCAGCGCCCTTGCAAGCGGCGGATGCTGCAGCAGCAACCGGTAGGGCGCGCGCCGGGCCTGCCCGTCGTCGAGGCCAAGTTCCTTACCGTGGCCGGCGGACTCGTCGGGCGAAAGCAGTGGCAGAACCGGGGCGCCGTCCACACCTTCCCGGCCCGCCATGCCGCCCGAAACGCCGATCTCCGGCTTGGGCGGCGCCGCGCCATCGGGCGGCCATGCCTCCACGCCTTCCTCCAGCGGAATCCGCAGACTCCGCAGCAATTGGGAGAACATCCGCCAATTGCCGATAGCCGCCAGCAGTTCGAGCGCCTGAGCCGGACTCCCAAGGATGTCGAGGCACGCAGCCATCGTTCCGGGCGAAACGGCGCCGTTATCCAGCGTTTCGTCCACGGCGGCGAGCACGGCGCGTTCCGGCACTCCGTAGCCGGCGAAACCCTGCCAGTCCCTGACGCCCAGAATGTCGGCTTCCTCCATGCCGAGGTCACGCGCGACGCGCCAATGTTGCGTCCACTCGTAGAGCGAGGCCGTCCGCCAGGCGATCCGCATGATGACGAGCTCACGCAGCCGCTCATCCAGAATGCGGCCCTTGAAGAGCAGCATGATGAGCAGAGTCTGGATCGCCTTGGCGAGCGGCGGATGGTGCAGTAGCGCCCGCATCACCTCGAACCGCGCAAGATCGGGATGGATGCGCACTTGCCCGCCGCGCGCGACGGCCTCCTCGACGGACAGCGGCGCAATACGGTGCTCGGTCATGGACGATCCCCGGTTTCAACGGATGTCTTCGGCGCGATGCCGCCGGCGGCGCGGTCGTGCCGGGCATGCATGTTCATATTGGCGGGACGCGGCGGCCAGTCCGGCATCATCAGCCAGAGGCGCAGCATGTGGCGCTTGCGTTCCGGGTCCGGCGAATCGCGGTAGTCCGCGCGGCCGTGAAGGATCAGCCGGTTGTTGAGGAACTGCATGTCCCCCGGCTCCAGGTCCATCTCGAAGGCAAGCTCGTCGCGCGCTGCCGTCCGGTCCAGGACGTCCAGCGCCTCGCGCTCCCGGGAGGAGAGCGCCGACCCTTCCCGCTCAGCATTGCGGATGGCGATAGGCAGGAGAAAAGCCGCGAACCGGCCGTCGATCTCCCCGAATACCGGCACCCGCCAAGGCGTCACCGGCGGTGCGCCGGCGGCCTTGTCCTCCTGCCGGCTGGTGTAGTGAAAGCCGGCGCGGAGAAACGGCATGAGGTCGGGCCGCTCTTCCAGGACGGCGTTATGCACCGCAGCCGAGCTTGCAATCCGGCTCGCGCCGCCGCTGACGGCCCTTTTCAGGCAGAGCAGCCCGACGACATCGACCGGGTCCATGTGCATTTCGAGCGCGCCGCCCACCGTGTAGTAGCGCCCCGCTTCCCCGATATCGCGGACATGGCCGATCCGGTCACCCTTGTAGCTCTGCGAAACGGCGATCCCGAGTGCATCGCCGATGCCCGAGAAGATCACCGCCGCGGTCTCTTCGCTATAGCGCGCGACGGGCAGCCCGCGGACCAGCGCGAGACCGCGGCCGTTCTCCAGCCCGGCCCGCACCTCGTCCAGGCGCGGCAGATCGAAGCGGCCGGCATCAAGCGACGCGATCTCCGCCGGGGTCAGCTCGATGGTCCATGACCGGTCGGCAGCAAGATCGGCCGCGCGCCAGACATGCGGCCCCTCGGCAGGCTTCATGCGGACTCGCGCTCGGCCACCACATCCTTGGCGACGAGCGCGGCCGTCATCGCCGCCGGCCAGCCGGCATAGAGCGCGAGATGGGTGATGAGCTCGGAAAGCTCCTCCGGCGTCACGCCATTGTCGAGCGCGCGGCCGACATGGCCCTTCAACTGGCGCTCGCGGCCGAGCGCCACCAGCGTCGCCACGGTAATCAGGCTGCGGTCGCGCTTCGAAAGCGCCTCGCGCTCCCAGACATCGCCATAGACAACGTTCTCGGTCATCTCGATCATCTTGGGTACAAAGGCGCGAACGGCGTCGCGGTCGGGCGGTGTCTGCGCGGTCATCGGGGTTCCTCTCATCGTGCTCGCTTGCGGTATGATTGTATCCGACCGCCCGCAGCGAGAAAGAGGCCCTCCCCCATGCCCGCACCGACCGGCCAGATTCCCGGCGTCTATCACCGGCGCATCGGCGACATCACCGTCACCGCCCTCAGCGACGGCTATCTGGACGGCGACCTCACCGTCCTTCAGGGCATAGACCCGGCCGTCGGCGAGGCCGAAATGGCTGCCGTCTTCCAGCCGGCGCGGCGCACCGCGGTCAACACATTCGTCGTCCATTCGGGCGGCCGCACGGCGCTGATCGACACCGGCTCCGGCACCTATCTGGGCCCGACTGCCGGCTGGCTCGGCGGCAACCTCAAGGCGGCGGGTATCGA
>MPNF01000233.1 GCA_002238885.1 Alphaproteobacteria bacterium bin95
CGCCGGTCGGGGTCCATCGACGGCATGGCGGAGAGCAGCGCCTCGGTATAGGGATGCTGCATGCGCCGGTAGATTTCGGCCGTCGGGCCGATCTCGACCACCTTGCCGAGATACATCACCAGCACCCGGTCGCTCATATACTGCACGACATTGAGGTCGTGCGAGATGAAGATGTAAGTGAGCCCGAGCTCGCGGCGCAGCGTCAGCAGCAGGTTCAGCACCTGCGCTTCCACCGACTTGTCGAGCGCGGAGACCGCTTCGTCGAGAATGAGCAGGCGCGGTTCCAGCGCGAGCGCGCGGGCGATATTCACCCGCTGGCGCTGCCCGCCGGAAAGCTCGTGCGGGTAGCGGCGGATGAACTGGGCGGGGTCGAGCCCCACCAGGGAGAACAGCTCGCGCGCCCGCTCGCGCGCTTCGGCCGACGACACGCCGTGGACCTTCGGCCCGAACATGATCGTGTCTTCGATGGGCAGACGCGGATTGAGGGAGGAGTAGGAGTCCTGGAACACCATCTGCATCTGGCGCCGGAGCTCGCGCAGGCCCGCCGCGTCGTCCGGCTGGACGGGCTCGCCGTCGAAGACGATGCGGCCGGCATCGGCGCGGATGAGGTGCATGAGCAGGCGCGCGGTCGTCGATTTCCCGCAGCCCGACTCGCCGACAATGCCCAGCACCTCGCCCGGCAGCACGTCGAGGTCGATATCGTCCACCGCCTGCACCCAGGCCACGGCGCGGTTGAGGATGCCGCCGCGCACCGGGAAATATTTCCGGAGGTCGCGGACTTCGAGCAGCGCGGTAGCGCCGCCACCCGCATTGTCCGGGCGCGCGTTCACAGCCGCACGTCCATGGCGCCTCGGAGCCCGTCGCTCAGCAGGTTGAAGGACAGCGAGGTGAAGAAGATCATTACCCCGGGCAGGGCCGCGACCCAGGGATTGACGTAGATCGACTGCCTGAGCGTGTTGAGCATGAGCCCCCATTCCGGTTCCGGCGGCTCGGTGCCGAGGCCGAGGAAGCTCAAGCCCGATGCCAGAATGATGCTGACGCTGATGAGGCTCGTCGAATAGATGAAGACCGGGCCCAGCACGTTGCTCAGCACATGCACCCGGATGATGGTGAGGCTGCCGGCGCCGCTCGCGCGCGCCGCCTCCACATAGTCGAGCGAGCGCACCTGGGTGGTGACGCTCTCGGTCACGCGCGTGATCGGCGGGATGAACACCAGCGTCAGCGACACGATGGCGTTGCCGATGCCGGCGCCGAGCGCGCCCGAGATCGCGACCGCCAGCAGCACGGAGGGGAAGGCGTAGAACACGTCCATCAGGCGCATGATGAGCATGTTCACCCGGCCCCCGAGAAAGCCTGCGACGAGGCCGAGGGTGCCGCCGATGGCGAGCGCGATGACGATGGGGCTGATGCCCATGAACAGCGAGAGCCGCCCGCCATAGAGCAGGCGGGTCATCATGTCCCGGCCCATCTCGTCCGCGCCGAGCGGATATCCGGGCGCGCCGATCTCGGCGAGGCGCTTCAGCATGCTCGCCTTGTAGGGGTCGGCGAGCGCGATCAGGTCCGCGAACACGGCGGAGAAGATGATGAGCAGCACGACGACCCCGCACACGATCGTCACCTTGTCGTCGCGGATGCGCCCTCCCACCGTGGCCCAGTAGCCGCGCGACTGCACCGCGACCTGGGCGGCATCGACGGCTGCCTGCTGCTTGCTGTCGAGGGTCCGGGCGTTCGTCACTGGCGCGACATCCTGGGGTCGATGGCCGACTGGACGATGTCCACCAGCAGGTTCAGCAGCACGAAGAACATGGCGAGCACCAGGATGGTGCCCTGAAGCAGCGGCAGGTCGCGCTCGAAGATGGCGCTGTTGAGCAGCGAGCCCGTGCCCGGCCACTGGAACACGGTCTCGACCAGGATGGAGCCGCCGAGCAGGTAGCCGAGCTGGAGGCCCATGACCGCCAGCGTCGTCGGCGCGGCGTTGCGCACCACATGCATGAGCACCTGGCGCTGGAACAGGCCCTTGGCGTGCAGCGCCTGGACGAACTCCTGGTTGAGGATTTCGGCGACGGTGGCGCGCACCGTGCGGGTAATCAGGCCCATCGGAATGACGGCGAGCGTGACGACCGGCAGCACCAGGTGGCGCATGTGCTCGGCGTCCCACGCCCAGGCGGTCGAGCCTCCGGGCCCCATGCCTATGGATGGCAGCACGTTCATCTCGACCGAGAAAATGATGACCAGGACGAGGCCCAGCCAGTAGTGGGGCACGCTGACCCCGGTGATGGCGATGGCGGTGGCGAGCTTGTCGATCCAGCGTCCCTGGAAGTAGCCGGCGATGCCGCCGAATATCGCGCCCAGGGTGAATCCGAGCAGCGTTCCCCCCGCCGCCAGGATGAAGGTGTTGGGCACCGCGATGCGAAGCTCGTCCACGACCTCGCGGCCGCGGGCGACCGAGACCCCGAGATCGCCCGTCACCACCCGTCCGAGCCAGGTGAAGTACTGGATCGGCAGCGGCTTGTCGAAGCCGTAGGCCTTGCGCAGGTCCTGCACCATCTCTTCCGGCGCGTCCGGCGGCACGACCGCGCTCAGCGGGTCGCCCGGCGACATGTGCACCAGCGCGAAGACGAGCACCGTCACCCCGAGGCCGATCGGGATGACGTAGAGGACGCGGCGGATGATGTATTCGAGCATGGGGTCCGTCAGGCGTCGGGGCGGGCGGCCGTTGCGGGCCGCCCGCCCCGCGCATGGGTCCGGTCTAGTCCATGGTGACCGGGGTGAGCGACTGGAACCAGTTCCGGGCCTGGATAAAGCCCTTGACCTGCTTCGTCATCGCCCGCGGCGCCACATCGTGGACCACCCAGAGGAAGAGGGCGTTGTCCACCTCGCGCGTGTGGACCTTCGCCAGCCACTCATCGCGCTCTTTCGCGTCGAAGGCGAGCGACGCCTTGGCGAGCAGGGCGTCCATCTCCTCGTCGCAGTGGTAGCCCCAGTTCACGCCGGCCGGCGCGTGCAGGTCGCACCGCAGGAAGCGGGTGAAGCTGCTGTAGGGGTCCTGCGTCGTGTAGCTGACATTGATGCCGTTGGCGCCCTGCGCCTGCTCGGCCTTGGCGCCGGCGCGCCAGCGGTCCAGCAGGCTCTGCCACTCCATGACCTCGAACTCGACCTCGATGCCGACTTCCTTCAGGTTCTGCTGCATGTATTCGTTCATCGGCAGGGGCAGCATCTGCCCGGAGCCGCTGGCCGAAATCATCATCTTCACCTGGACCGGGTTGTCGGGCCCGAAGCCGGCTTCCGCCAGCAGCGCCTTCGACGCGTCGGGATCGTAGCGCAGCTCGAAGCTGGGCGAGCCGTACCACGGGTCGGCCGGCGACACATGCCCGCTCGCCTTGACGGCGTAGCCGCCGAGCAGCGAGAGGATGCCGTCGCGGTCGATGGCGAGGTTGGCCGCCTTGCGCACCCGGATGTCGTTCCAGGGCGAGCCCTCGACGCGGCTGAGATGCCACGACCAGACATGCGGGTAGAGGTTCGACGAGATCACCATGCCGCGTTCTTTCAGCCTGGGGATCGCGTCCGGCGCGGGCGCCTCGATCCAGTCCACCTGGCCCGAGAGCAGGGCTGCGGTGCGCGCATTCGGGTCCGGGATCGGAATCGTGACGACCTTGTCGAGCTTCGGCTGGCGCGTCTCGTCCCAGTGCTCCTCGAAGGGCACGAACTCGGCGCGCTCGCGCGGCACGATCTGGGTCAGCTTCCACGGCCCCGTGCCGGAGGGGTTCTGGGCGAACTTGTTCCAGTCGCTGCCGGTCGCTTCGAACTGCGCCGGGCTCGACAGCAGGATGTAGCAGATCTGGTAGGGGAAGAAGCTGTCCGGAGACTTGGTGGTGAACTCGACCGTGTGCGAGTCGATCTTCTTCCATCCCTTGGTGTTGGTGTCCGGATCATAGACGAGCGAGGGGATGCGGAAGTTCACCAGCGAGGCCATGCGCGCGCTGTATTGCGGCGAGTCCTTGTCGAACAGCCGGTCGAAATTCCAGAGCACCGCGTCGGCGTCGAAGTCCGAGCCGTCATGGAACTTCACGCCCTTGCGCAGCTTGAAGGTCCATTTGGTCTTGTCGGCCTCGTCCACCGACCAGCTTTCGGCGAGGCCCGGGATGAGGCCGGACGCCTTGTCGGCGGAGCTCATGTCCCAGTTGATGAGCCCGTCATAGAGCATCAGCCCCATGAAGCGGAAACCCTCGAAGCCCTGGTCGGGCTGGCCCCAGGAAAGGGGAATGTCCGCGGCGGTCATGCCGACCCTGAGCGTGCCCCCGGCCTGGGCCGGGGCCGAGGCGGTGCCGGCAATCAGGATGGCCGTCGCCGCTCCGATCGCCAGGTTACGAAGTGAAAATTGTCTTCTCGACCTCATGAGTATCCTCCCACGGTTGAGGCGAAGCAGGGGCGCCGCACCGCAACGGCCATGCCGGGCTCCCGTCCCGGCGCCATGCCCGTCGCGTTCCGCGCCTTCTGCACAGGTTGCACTGTCACACCTTAGAAGCAAAGCAAGCCCGGTGCCAAATGCCGGAATCGCGCTCAGGCACCGAAGACCGCGCCGAACCGGGCCGGCGCGGCTCGAAATAAAGGCAGACGCCCCCCATAAGCGGCGCTTCCTTGTGCAGGGCAAGAGCGGCGGTCGGCCTCCCTACAGGTCGATCTCCGCATCGGGATCGCCGGCGGCGAGCGCGCTCGTCCAGGCGAGGCAGAGGTCGCGCGAGCGGTAGCGCCCCCACACCTTCTCCTCCTCGCGCTCGACGATAGGGAAGGTCGAGTAAATGTAGCGGATGTCGTCGCGGTCTGTGACGCCGTAGAGGTGGAAATAGAGCGCATCCAGCTTCGCGCGGAGGCGAAGCCGCCGGTCCTCGTCCCAGCGGAACGGCGGCAGCACTTCGCCGGCTTCGTCCACATGGCCCATGTCGCGGGCGAAGGGCGCCATGTCATGCGCCGTATAGGTCAGCTCCAGCACAGCCTCGCGCACGATCTCCCCCGCCGTCTTCGGCCCGAAGCGCTCGGTCTCGTACCGCTCCGGCGGCACGACGGGGAGCTGTTCGAGGATGAACCAGTTGATGCTTGTGCTGTGGAACTTTTTTGGCGAACCGCAAAATCGAAAACAACTACGCCAAGATTTGCTGGGAGGAGAGCAGTATGGGAACGGTATTCTTCATTATTCTCCATAAGAACAGCGGGTACTTTATTCCCTAAACCAACTAAGGGAACGGTTGAAGCAATCATAATTTGAGCGTCGGTCGCACGAGCAATATCTCTAAGAGCCTGATCCAAAAAGAGTTGAGCGGTTTCAAGAGCTCGTAATGGCTTACCAAACTTGAAGGAGTTTCGAGTCAGGCTCTAAGAGAATTACCGCGAAAATGATCAGGTAAAGGCAGTATCTAAGTCAAGCATACGTCACGGCATCCCGAGCGCCAGCGATACCGAATCAGGCGATAGTTCGCTCCTTTGTTTTTTGTGGAAAATTGTAAGTAGAATGCCTCACTTTG
>MPNF01000234.1 GCA_002238885.1 Alphaproteobacteria bacterium bin95
TTGCAGAGGGTTCGCTTGCGCTCCGGTTTCCGGTCTCGGACATATGGCGGTCCTCCCTGTGCAGGCGACGCGCGCTAGTTGAACACCGACTGGACCATGGAGTTGGGGAGCCAGAGGGCGAGGATGGGGAAGAGCAGCACCAGGACCAGCACGATGCCGTCCGTACACAGGAACGGGATCGCGCCCTTCATCACCCTTGTCACCGGCACCCCGGTGGTGCCGCTCACAGCGAACAGGTTAAGGCCTACCGGCGGGATCACGCCGCCCATCTCCACCGCCAGCGCGAACAATATGCCGAGATGGATCGGGTCGATGCCGAGCGTCAGCGAGACCGGGTAGATGATCGGCACGGTCAGCGCCAGGATCGCCACGCCCGTCAGGAACATGGACAGGATCAGCAGCACGATCAGCAGCACGATGAGGAAGCCCATGGTCGAGAGGCCCAGCGTGCCGACCCAATTGGCGACGTCCTGCGGCCAGCCCTTGTTGGCGAGCAGGAACTGGAAGACGCCGACGCAGCCCAGCAGGAAGAAGACGATGGCGGTGAGGTTGGCCGCGCGCATGGTCGTCGGCAGGAGCTCGCGCAGGAACGCGCCGCGCCGGGCCGCCAGGCCGTAGATCAGCGCATAGGCGCACGACGCCGCGCCGGCTTCCGTCGGCGTGAACACGCCGCCATAGAGCCCGCCCAGCACGAAGACCGGCATCAGGATCGCCGGCAGCGCCTCGACGGTCGATTCCCCGAGGTTCTTCATGCTGAACGTGCCGGCGGGCAGTTTCAGCCTCCAGGCGATGAAGACGATGATGACGGCGTCCGAGACCGCCAGCAGGACGCCGGGCACGAAGCCGGCGAAGAACAGCTTGACGATGGATTCCTCGGTGATGATGCCGAACAGGATGAGCGTGATCGAAGGCGGGATCAGGATCGCGATGCCACCGCCGCAGGCGATCACCCCGGCCGCCATCCAGACCGGGTATCCGCGCCGGATCATCTCCGGATAGGCGATGACGCCCATCGCCGCCGCCATGGCGGTGCTGGAGCCGGAGATGGCGCCGAACAGCACGGCCGCGATCAGCGTGGCGTAGGCGAAGCCGCCCGGCAGCCAGCCGATGATGGCGTCCGCGAACTTGAACAGCTTGGAGATCAGCCCCGTGCGCTCCATGAGGAAGCCCGCATAGATGAAGAACGGGATCGCCATGAGCGTGTATTTGTTGACGAAGCTGAAAAAGGCGCGAAACGCGGTGTTCGCCGACAACACCGGGTCGTAGAGGATGAAGGCGACGGCCGCCCCGCCGAGCGCAACGCCGATGGGCGCGCCGATGGCCAGAAGCGCGATCAGGCCGGTGCCGAGCGCGCCCATGCTAAATCTCGATCCCTTCCTCGACCGGCGCCCAGGGGAACACGGTCTTGCCGCGCAGCGCCTGCACATCCTGGTAGAGGTGGAAGAAGGTGACGAGCGCCATCAGCGCAAACGCGATGACCAGGCAGGCCTGGAACGGCCAGATATAGATCACCATGCTCTGGGTGGTGCGGCCGAGCTTCTCGGCGCGTTCCACCGCCGGCAGGCCCCAATATGCAAGCGCGGTGAACAGGGTGACCGAGATGCCGGACACGAACACCCGGATCGTCAGCACGGTGCGGACATAGCCCCGGCGGCGCAGCAGGTCCAGCAGCGCCAGCACGGCCAGATGCGAACGCGAGGCCTGGGTGACGGCGAAATAGATGAAGACTGCCGCGATGGAGACATAGGTGACGGCGTCCTGCCCCCAGTCGAAGACGACGCCCAGAATGTAGCGGCGCACGATTTCGATGCAGGCGAGCAGCGTGCCGCAGAGCAGGATGACGGCGGCGATGCGGGCCACCACCTTGTCGAGCAGATAATGCAGGCCGCGGTAAGCGCGGTCCATGGCCAGGTCGAAGCCGACGGGTTCGGGTATCTCGGTGGAACTGTCGGCCATGGCGCCGTCTCGCACTCTCGTGGAAGTGAAGGAACTGCGGGGAGCCGCGCGGCCCCCCGCAGCGACGGCAGGGCTACTTCTTCTTGGCGAAGCGCTCGAACCAGGGCTCGATCTCGGAACAGTCGGTGTCCTCGAGCCAGTGCGAGCCCATCGGGTTGGCGGCGACCGCCGCTTTGGCTTCCATGGCGAACTTGTCCACCCACTCGTCGGCCTCGCCCGGGGTGCTCTTCTTGATATGGTCCGCCGTGCCGGAGCCGAGCGCGTCGGCCAGCACGCCGGCCTCATCGGCCGTCATGATGTAGATGCCGGGCTTGGAGGGGTCCTCGGTGCCGTATTTGTCGATCATGCGCTTGTCGTTGCACCAGTTCGCCTTCTTCGCAAACGGCAGCATCTCCTCGACGATCAGCCTTTCGATAATCGCCTGCTGCTCGCCGTCGAGCGAGTTCCACCACGCCATGCTGGCGCCGATCCAGTAATAGTCGCCGACGATGCCGTTGATGCCGGCGACGGTGAAGAAGGGCGCCTGGTCCTTGACGACATTGAAGCCGCCGAGGCTGGTCAGCAGGCCGTCGATGACGCCGGTTTCGAGCGCCGGCGGCACGTCGCCGAAGGCCATGGTGGTGGGGTTCGCGCCCCAGGCGGAGAGCGCGGCGTTCTCGACCGGGCTCATGGAGCGGATCTTGCGGCCGGCGAAATCGGCCGGCTCGAGCAGGCGTGAGCCGGAGCCCGCGCCCATGTAGAAGCTGAGATGGGCGGAGCCGAAGATCTTGATGTCATGCAGCTCTTCGAAGCGCTTCACCAGCATGGCGTAGGTCTCGAAGCCGTCGATCGAGTCGATGGCGCCGGGCGTGGTCAGCAGCATCGGGCCCACCACCACGGCCATGAAGGGATCGACCTGGGCGGTCTTGCCGAACTGGCCCCAGGTCATCTCCAGATTGCCCTCGGTCATGGCTTCGACCGCCTCCGGCACCGAATAGAGCGCCTTGGACGGGAACAGCAGGACCTCGGAGCCCGGGATTTCCTCTGCGAGGCGCTCCTGGAACAGGATTTCGGCCAGCGCGGCCGGATGCGGCGGCGGCGTGTGGTCGGACGCGATGCGGATCTTGACGGGTTCCGGCGCCGCTGTAGCCGACAGAGCGCCGGCTGTTGCAAGCGCCGCCGCGGCAAGGCCGGTGAGTGCGGTGCGGATGAGCATGTAGAGCCTCCCTGGGTTTTACAGCAGGGGCGACCTTAGAGGCATTCAGGCTCAGGCGGAAGAGCCTGCGCGATGCGCAGGGCCGGCGAGGCGGTGGGTTCAGTCCGCCTCGGGATAGTCGGCGGGCCGGAGCAGCCGGGTGAGCGTGCCCGCGCCGACTGCGCTCCAGTTTGCGGCCTCGAATTTCAGCACGGCGAGCCCGGAGGTCGGCATGCCCAGCACCAGGCGGGAGAGCGACGATGCCTTGCCCTCGCGGGCGAGGAAGCGCCCGGCATCGGAGATCGTCGGGTTGTGGCCGATCACCAGCACACACGAGACGTCCGCCGCCTCGATTCCGCGCACGAGGTCCAGCAGTTCCGGCACATGGCCGTCATAGAGATCGGGGGTGAACTGCAATGCCGCGCCTTCTCCGAGGGCGAGGCCGTCCAGCGTCTCGCGCGTGCGACGGGCGTCCGAGCAGATCACAAGGTCGGGCAGCAGACCCTCGGCGGCGAGGTAGCGCCCGGCGGCGGCGGACTGGCGGCGCCCGCGCCCCGTCAGCCCCCGGTCGCGGTCAGGCGCGCCGACGCCGGCCTTGGCGTGGCGAAGCAGCAGCAGCGTCTTCATCGCCCTCTGCCCTCCGCCCGGCGGATCAGAAGCGGATGACGCTGCGGATCGACTTGCCCTCGTGCATGAGGTCGAAGGCTTCGTTGATCCCGTCGAGGCCCATGGTGTGGGTCACCATGTCGTCGATCTCGATCTTGCCGTCCATATACCAGTCCACGATCTTCGGCACGTCGCGCCGGCCCTTGAAGCCGCCGAAGGCGGTGCCTTTCCAGACCCGCCCGGTGACGAGCTGGAACGGGCGGGTGGAAATCTCCTGGCCCGAGCCCGCCACGCCGATGATGATGCTCTCGCCCCAGCCGCGATGGGCGCATTCCAGCGCCTGGCGCATGGTCTCCACCAGGCCGATGCACTCGAAGGAATAGTCCGCGCCGCCGCCGGTAAGGTCCACCAGATAGGGCACAAGGTCGCCCTCGACCTCTTTCGGGTTGACGAAATGGGTCATGCCGAAGCGTTCGGCACGCGGCGCCTTGGCCGGGTTGATATCGACGCCGACGATCTTGTTGGCGCCGGCAAGCCTGGCACCCTGGATGACCGAGAGGCCGACGCCGCCGAGCCCGAACACGACGACATTGGCGCCGGGCTCCACCTTGGCCGTGTTGAGCACCGCGCCGAGGCCCGTGGTGACGCCGCAGCCAATGAGGCAGACCTTGTCGAAGGGCGCATCCTCGCGAACCTTCGCCGCCGCGATCTCCGGCATCACCGTGTGGTTGGAGAAGGTCGAGGTGCCCATATAGTGGAACAGCTTGTCGCCGCCGATAGAGAAGCGGCTGGTGCCGTCCGGCATCAGGCCCTGGCCCTGGGTCTCGCGGATCGCGACGCAGAGGTTGGTCTTGCCGGAGAGGCAGAATTTGCACTGACGGCATTCCGGCGTGTAGAGCGGAATCACATGGTCGCCCGGCTTGAGCGAGGTGACGCCCGGCCCGGTATCGACGACCACGCCCGCCCCTTCATGGCCGAGAATGGCCGGGAACAGGCCCTCGGGGTCGGCGCCGGAGAGCGTGTAGGCGTCGGTGTGGCAAACGCCGGTCGCCCTGATCTCCACCAGGATCTCGCCCTCGCGGGGGCCATCGAGTTCCACGGTTTCGATGCTGAGCGGCTTGCCGGCTTCCAAGGCTACGGCGGCGCGGGTCTGCATTGGCGGCGTCCTCCCCTCAAATGCTCGCTGGCTGGGGTTCAGCGTAGCGGCGTTTCACGGGCGGTCAATCGCCGCATCCAGGCGGCGCAGGGCTCCATATGCCGACCAGGCCGGCAGGCTGAGCAGGATCGCGTAGCAGGCCATGCTCCAGGACCCCGATACGCTGCCGGCCAGCGTAACCGGCGCCGTGAGCGCGCCGAGCGGTGCGGCGACCGCCCACGCCGTCCCCCTCCGCCCAGCGCGGCGCAGCGCCAGCCAGGCCCCGGCCAGCGGCAGGCCGCAGGGCATTGCGGCGACCGGCACCCACCATTGCCCGGCATCGACCGGCAGCGGGAATATTCGCGCCAGCATCGCCGCCGCAACGCCGGCGGGAAGCCATAGCAACGCCGCCGGAAGGAAGCAGGCCCAACGAACGCCGGTCATCGCAGACAATCCTCCGCCAGCCGGTCGTGGACATACTCCTCCGTGCACAGGAGTTGAAGGCCTGTCGGCGTCGAAAGACCTCGCGGCGCACGAAGGCCGGGCATAAGCTGGCGGCGCCCATCGGCGCGGAGTTCGAAACATGATCGGCCGGTCCGTTCGCCGGGTGGAGGATTTCCGGTTGCTGACCGGGCGCGGGCGGTT
>MPNF01000235.1 GCA_002238885.1 Alphaproteobacteria bacterium bin95
TATCGACCGCCGACTCGGACAGCGTCGTTTCCATCTGCACGCCGAACACGGGCTGCAGGCGACCGTCCGGACTTGAAGCGACGATATTGAGAATGTAGCGGAGGAACTCTTCCATGGTGCGCGTGGCGCCGAGGCGGTTGAGCGCGCGTATGGTGAAATAGGCGTCGCGCAGCCAGCAGAAACGGTAATCCCAATTGCGCTCCGTGCCCGCCGCCTCCGGCACCGAGGTGGTGACGGCTGCCACGATCGCCCCGCTGTCCTCGACTGAGCAGAGCTTGAGCGTGATGGCGGCGCGGATCACGGCCTCCTGCCACTCGAAGGGCACGGCCAGATAACGCACCCACTCGCGCCAGTATTCGTGCGTCTGTTCCTCGAAATCGCGGGCGATCTCGCGCACGGGCCTCGTGAGCCCCTCGTCCTGCGCCAGGATGAGGTCGACCGGCTGGTCGAGGAGGAACGGTGTTTCGTCGAGCACGAAGGAGACCGGCACATCCGTCGTCAGGCGCAGGACATGGTCGGGCAGAATGTAGCGGACATGGTTACTGCCGCGCGTGATGGTGGGTTTCTCGGCACCGTAATTGCAGGCCGGCCGCAGGCGTATGCGGATACGCGGGGCGCCGCCCAGGCGGCGGATGCGGCGCACCAGCGTCAACGGACGGAAAATCCGTCCGTACTGCTTGAACCGGGGTGCGAAGTCCAGAATCTCGATCGCGGCCCCGTTCTCCGCGAACAGGCAGGTTTCGACGATCGCCGAGTTGGGCCGATAGGTCTGTTCGCTGCGCAGAAAGCCTTCGATCTCGATATCGTAGAACCCGATTTCGGTCTCGGGTTCCAGCAGGTCGCAGAACACGGGATTGCCGTCGAAGCGCGGCATGCAGGCCCAGACGATGCGCCCGGTCGGGTCGATCAGCGAGGCGTAGCTGCTGTTGCCGATCATGCTGAGTTCGAGCGAATGCATCTCATCCCTCCATAGCGGCCAGCCAGGCATGGACCGCGGCAACGTCTGCAAGGTTCCACTCGGCGGCGGTCGTGTCACCCCCGCCTACGCGGACGGTCACCCCGCCTTGTGCCCGCACCGTCCGGAACGCAGCCTCGTCAGTTATATCATCGCCGGCAAATACCGGACGCCGGCCGGCGAACGGCGGTTCGGACATGAAGGCCGCGACCGCCATGCCCTTGTCCGCGCCGTCGGGACGGAGTTCGATGACGGCCTTACCATGCTGGGTGACGATTCCGTCGCGCCCGTCTCCAAGCGCGGTTTCCACGGCTGCGGCGGCGGCCGCGCCCAACTCGGGCCGGGCGCGGTAGTGCAGGGCGAGTGCCGCGCCCTTGTCTTCGAGCAGGATACCCGGGTGGTCGGTCGCAAAGGCCTGGAGCGTTGCCCGAAGCTCGTCGTAGCGGGGCAGGGCGGGGGGAGAGCCACGTGTTCCGTTCGCAGACCGCCGTTCGAGTCCGTGCAAGCCCGCAGCAGGCAGGATTAGCGGCGCCAGGATGCGGTCGATCTCGGCGATGGGCCGGCCGCTGACAACGGCCATCGCCGCCCCGACGCGCCGCGACACAGTTTCGAGCAATGCCGGTAGATGACGCGCGGCTCGAGCGGCATCCGGCACAGGCGCGATTTCGACAAGCGTGCCGTCGAGGTCGAGAAAGAGCGCGTCGCCCGCAGTGACGCGGGGCGGCGTCATGCGCGAGAGAACTGCAGGGCGCCCGCCAGGCATTCGAACAGGGCCGTGAGGTCGCGGGCCAGATGGACGAAATCGGCCCTGGGCTCGAGCGTGGCCTCGTCCATGTAGAGAGCCCGGTTGATTTCCACTTGAAGCGCGTGGCGGCCCTTGTCGGGCCGGCCGTAGCGTTTCGTGGTGTATCCCCCGGAATACGGATCGTTGCGCACCACGCTGTAACCCCGGTCGGAAAGATGGGCGTCCGCGGCAGCGGCAATGCCGCGCGAGCACGCAGTGCCGTGACAGTCGCCGAGCACGATGTCCGCGCCCCTGGAGCCTTCGGGCCAGCGCCCGCCCCAGCTTGCCGACGGCATCGAGTGCAGGTCCACCAGCAGCGCCTGCCCGAACCGCCGGCGCGTTTCTTCGACCAGCGCCGCCAGTTGCGCATGATAAGGCGCGTGCAGTCTTTCGACCCGCTGTTGAGCCTCGCGGAAGGTGAGCTTGGCGCGGTAGATTTCCAGGCCGTTGCCCGCCACGCGCGGAATCGTGCCGAGCCCGGCGGCGATGCGCGGCGTTCTGGTCTTTACATAGCGGGGCAGCGGCTCCGCGAACATTGCCGGGTCGAGTTCCCAGGGCTCGCGATTGACGTCCAGGAATACCCGGGGAAAAAGCGCGCGAAGCAGCGGTGCCCCGATCTCGACTGCGCCGGATCCGAGCCGGTCCACATGGCAATCTTCCATGCGTCGCAGCAGGGCCAGATCCAGCGGGGACGCATCCAGGAAGGCGCGCGGATAGACCGCGCCGCTGTGGGGGCTCGCAACGACGACAGGGAGCAATTGCTCTACCGGCCGCTGCACCTCATGCGTTGCGCTGTTGGAGACCGCCGCCGGTGGAGCCCGGATCGCGGCAGGCGAGAGCGTCTCGCCGTCCATCGGCCGGCGCGGCGGTCAGATACCGAAGTTCTTGAAGCGCTTGTTGAAGCGCGCGACCTGGCCGCCTGTATCGACAAGGCGTTGATTGCCTCCGATCCAGGCCGGGTGGGACAACGGGTCGATATCGAGCCGTAGCGTGTCGCCTTCCTTGCCCCAGGTGGAGCGCGTCTTGAATTCGGTCCCGTCGGTCATCACGACATTGATTTCGTGATAGTCGGGATGGGTGTCGGCTTTCATCGGGGCGGCACTCCCAAGAGGGCAAGGCGGGCTGTATAGCGAAGGCCGGCGCGGTGCTCAAGCTGCGTCATACTATGCGCAAGGCGGCGGGGCGGCTATTACCCGTTCCGCCGCAAGGACCGAAAAGAGGCGATGCGACGACCCAGCCCGGCCATATCCGCCCGAGAGGCCTCGCGCAACCTGCGCCCCCTTCGCACGTTGGCGCGCTATCTCGTGCCGCACTGGCGACAGGCCGCCGGTGCCGGCGTCGCGCTCATAGTCGCGGCGGGCACGGTTCTCGGCATCGGCCTTGGGCTGCGTCATCTCGTCGATAACGGCATTGCCGGCAACGATCCCGCTGTGCTGGACGCTGCCCTCATTATTCTGCTCGGCGTCGTCGTGGTGCTCGCGGCGGCGACCTTTTTCCGCTCCTATCTGGTCGCGTGGGTCGGGGAGCGGGTGGTGGCGGACCTGCGCCGCGACGTGTTCGCCCATATCCTGAAGCTCAGCCCGAGTTTCTTCGAGGTTACCAAGACGGGCGAAATCCTTTCGAGGCTGACGACGGATACCACGCTGATCCAGACCGTCGTCGGTTCGACGGTGTCGATGGCGCTCAGGAACGTGCTGCTGTTCATCGGCGCTGCGGCCATGCTGCTCGTCACGAGCCCGCGGCTCACCGGGCTGGTGGTGCTGGTCATCCCGCTGGTGCTGCTGCCGATCCTGGTGCTGGGCCGGCGGCTGCGCCGCCTCTCCCGGGCTTCGCAGGATCGGGTGGCGGATGTGGGCGCACATGTCGAGGAATCGATCTCCGCCGTCCGCACCGTGCAGGCCTTCGGCCATGAAGGCATGGATATCGTCGATTTCTCCATGCGGGTGGAAGAGGCGTTCCGCACCGCCATCCGGCGGACCCGCGTGCGCTCGGCGCTCGCCGTCATCGTGATCGTGCTGGCGCTCGGGGCGGTCTGTACGATCCTCTGGCTCGGCGGCCGGGACGTGATGTCGGGCGCGATGTCAGCGGGCGACCTCTCGGCCTTTGTCTTCTACGCGGTAGTGGCGTCGGCGGCGCTGGGCGCGCTCAGCGAGGTCGTGGGCGATCTCCAGCGCGCGGCCGGGGCGACGGAACGGCTGATGGACCTGCTGGCCGCGCAACCCGAGATCGCCGCGCCTGCCAATCCGGCCGTGCTGCCGGAACCCGCGAGGGGTGCGGTAGCCTTCGAAGGAACGACGTTCGCCTATCCCTCCGCGCCGGACAGGCCGGTTCTCGGAGCGTTCGACCTCGACATTGCGCCGGGCGAAACGGTGGCCGTGGTCGGGCCGTCGGGAGCGGGAAAGTCCACGCTCTTCAACTTGCTGCTGCGCTTCTACGACCCGGTAGGCGGGCGAATAACGCTCGACGGCGTGGATATCTACCGCGCCGCCCCAGCGGCGGTGCGGGCGCAGTTCGGACTCGTGCCCCAGGAACCGATCGTGTTCTCGACCACAGCGCGGGAGAACATCGCCTACGGCCGGCCCGACGCCAGCAATGCGGAGATCGTCGAGGCGGCCAGGGCGGCAGCGGCGGACGATTTCCTCCGCGCGCTCCCGGAGGGCTATGACAGTTATCTCGGCGAACGCGGCGTGCGCCTCTCCGCCGGCCAGCGCCAGCGCCTCGCCATCGCCCGCGCCATATTGAGAGATCCGGCGGTATTGCTGCTCGACGAAGCGACGAGCGCACTCGACTCCGAAAACGAACGGCTGATCCAGGATGCGCTGGGCCGCCTTTCGAGCGGCCGGACCACCATCGTTATCGCCCACCGCCTGGCGACGGTGATGAATGCGGACCGCATCGTCGTGCTGGACCGGGGCAGGGCCGTCGCAACCGGAACGCACGACCAGTTGCTCGCGGCGGGCGGCCTCTATGCGCGCCTGGCCGAGCTACAATTCACGGCAGGTGGCAATGGCGCGGCCCCGATCGCCGAGGCCGATATCGGGCCGCGGGTCTCCGCCGCCTCCCACGGCTGAGGCCGTCCTCTTCCCACGCGTCGCCCCGGCCACCGAGCGGGGGCTCTTGCCGTCAAGACTCGCCCGCACGAGGCCCTGGACCGCCGCTGGCGGCCGTCCGGGGCGACGATTCGAATCTAGTCCGTCCGCCGGACCGCGTCGGCTACGATCCCGAAGATCTCCTCGATCTGGCCGTCCTCGATAATGAAGGGCGGCGAGAAGGCCAGCGTGTCGCCGGCCTGGCGGCAATAGACGCCCGACTGCCAGCAGTCGAGAAAGACATCGTAGCCGCGCCGGCCGGGCTCGCCGTCGCGCGGGGCGAACTCGACCGCGCCCATCATGCCGATATTGCGCACGTCGATGACGTTGGGCAGCCCTTTCAGGCTGTGAACGGCGTCTTCGAAAACCGGCGAAAGCGAGGCCGAACGCTCGAAAAGCTGCTCGTCCCGGTAGAGGTCGAGGGTTGCAAGGCCGGCCGCCACTGCCAGTGGGTGGGCGGAATAGGTGTAGCCGTGGGTGAGCTCGACCATCCACTCCGGACCGGTCATGAAGGTGTCGTAGATCTCCTTCTTCATGACGACGGCAGAAGCCGGCACAGTGCCGTTGGTGAGGCCCTTGGCGAGCGTCATCATGTCAGGGGTGACGCCAAAGCGCTCCGACGCGAACGCTGCGCCCACACGCCCGAAGCCGGTTATCACCTCGTCGAAGATCA
>MPNF01000236.1 GCA_002238885.1 Alphaproteobacteria bacterium bin95
TATTGACCGATGCAAGCGGCCGGCGCCTCGCCAAGCGCGACCGCGCGCTGACGCTGCAAAGCCTGCGCCAGACGGGCGCGTCCCCCGGGGAAGTGCGGGCGCGCATAGAGCAGATGAGCGGGACCTTTTAGAACGGAACCCGCGCGACGTGGGACGCATTTCGAGCGGAGTCCGGCTCGCCGCCAGGATAGACGACGGCGAGCCCGAACCGGGCTTCCGAGTGCGGTGCCCTACCCGTCCGCGCCCAGAAGCAGTCGGGCGCAGTCGGCGGCGGCGCGCTCGGCGCGGGCGGCGAGCGCCGCCTGGTCGGCGCTGCTGATCGGGTGCTCGATCACCGCGAAGGGATAGTCCTCTGCACCGAGCACGCGCGCCATCAACTCCGCTGCGCTCACGAAAGTTTCCGTCATGATGCCGGCTGACGGCACCCCGATGCGCTCTCCTGCAACCGCGTCATGCAAACTGCACGACGAACAGCTGCCTCAATCGCCAATGCCGGCGACGAGCGCATCCCAGCTCTTCGCTTCCTCCAGCAGGCCCGCTTCCGCCGGCGCGCTGTAATTCGACTTGGTGCGCAGCACGACTTCGCCGACGCCGTAGCGCTCCTTCATTACCTGCTCAAACGCCGCAAAGAAGCCCTTGGTGCCTTCCTTGCCGTTCGAGATCACTCCGACGGTCGCGCCTTCCAGCGCCGCCAGGCGGGTTGCAAGCGCAAACCCCGCAGCCCCTTCCTCATGCGACGGATCGAGTATCTGCATGCTTCACCTCTCTCCCTCTGTCGTTCTACTCATGGAATCTCGCAATCGACGCAGGCGCCGATCGCGACCGTGACCGCCCGGCTCTTGGGCCCGAGCCAGGGCGGAATGACCGCGCCGAAACCGCCCGCCGGACCGCCCGCGGCGATCACCAGCAGGTCTTCCGCGGCCGACAGCGCAGAATATTCCCAGCCCCCCCGATCCCGCACCACTGCGCCCTTGCCGCAGTCGGCCCATTCCGAGCGCAGGATACGCGCCTTCTCGAAGACATAGGCGCGGACATCGGCCTTCGACCAGCCGGCGGCGTGGAAGTGGGCGCGCAGTTGCGGCGGCACGACGATGGCGTAGTTGCCCGGCCAGATCGAATAGTGGCGCATGTTGGCACGTATCTCGGAGGCGAAGGTGTCCAGAATCTCCTCCGGAACGGTTGTCCACTCGTTCATCAACTGGCGCGGCGCGCCGGCCGCCATCACGGTCACGCAGGAGGCGCCGACGGGCATGCCGCGCTCCTCGGCGAGCGGCAGCCATTCCGAGCCCGCTTCGTCCTCCGCCACGCAATAGCTGATCTTGCCCGGGTGGCCGAGCACCGAGCGGTCGATGGCGCCGGGGCGGACATCCATCATGTTGATGAGGCAGAGCCTGAGCGCGCGGCCGACAACCGTAGAGGCGCGGTCGCTGGAGGCAAGCGCATTGAAGGTCGCGTCCATGCCGATCTCTGCTGCAATCGGCCCGTTGACGACGACCAGCACCGCGCAGCCGCCCGTGCTGGCGGTCGCGCCGTGCAGCAGAAAGGGCTCCTGCAGCATCGCCGTGAAGGCCGCGACGACAACCGGGAAATGCATCGGCAGGCAGCCTGCCATAACGGCGTTGATCGCCAGCTTCTCAGCCGTGACCGCACGGGCGCGCACCGGCTCCACACCCACCAGATGGGCCGGCGGCAGGCCCGCCCATTCCAGACAGGCTTCGACCGCTTCGTCCGTCGGCGGCACCACCGGCAGGCCGTCGGTCCAGCCCCGGCTGTGATAGAATTCCTGTGCCGCCATCATGTCGGCAACCTCGTAGCGCCTGGATGCGAGCGGCATGTGGCCCCCAAAATAATGCTCGGGCGCGGCATCGACCGGCCATCCCGGTTATCGTGGCCCGGCCGGCTTTCGGGTGCAAGCACAGACCGCCCGCATTGCGCTTCCCCATTCCTTTTAGTTATTGCAACTCTTACGATTGTTTATCTCAACGGCGTCGATGATGGCGGCGGCATTGCACCCAACGAGCAGACCGCAAGCAGAACTATGACGACGACAACGACAAGATTGGCGGCGGCGATTGCGCTAACGGCGATGGCGGCCGGCTGTGGCGGAGGAGGAGGGGGTATCGCGCGTTCCGCCGGCGGTGGCCCGAGCGCACCCGGCTCCGGTCAGATTTCTTCCCCGGCACCCCGCCCCTCACCGCTGCAAGGCGCCATCGGGGGTTATGAGAACGACTCCGAATACGAGACGGCTTGGGGGCTCCGACAGATCAACGCAGCAACAGCTTACGCGAGGATTGCCCTGCGGGACGGTGCTGGAACAGCGCCCGGCGCCGGCGCCCGCGTCGCGGTCATCGACAACGGTATCGACAGCGGACACTGGGAATTCGACTCGAGCCGCCTCACCGAGTCCGGCCTGGCCGATCCGGACAAGGATCACGGCACGGCGGTGGCCAGCATTATCGCGGCGACCCGCGACGGGCCGGTGCCCGACGATCCGCCCGAGCTCTCGGACTATGACTTCCATGGCGTTGCCTGGGGCATCGACCATCTTGAAATGTACGCCGTCCGCCTCGGCAGCGCCGATCCGGATGAGGACTACCGGGGATCCACGCCGAGGAATGTGGAAAGTAATGTTGACTGGCTCGCGCGGCAGTTCTCAATGCTGACACGACCGGCCGATTTCGTGAATATGAGCTTTTCCATCAAGGGATTGGTGGAGAATTATCTGAGCACGAGTTTCGGCCCGTTATACGCGCCGGCGATCCGGACCCTGGCACAGCCGGGCACGGCGACCGGCAAGACGGTCCTGGTGATCGCGGCCGGTAACGCCCACGGCAACAAATGCTCAAGCCCCGAGCCCAACTGCGTCGGGGGCGAGCTCGACGCATCCTCGCCGACACTTTTCGCCGGGCTGCCCGTGCTTGAGGACACCTTGCGCAGCCATGTCGTAGCCGTCGTGGCGACGGACGACCAAGGGGACATCGCCTCATTCTCCAACCGCTGCGGGATCGCCGCGAAATGGTGTATTGCTGCGCCCGGCGACCGAATGCCGGTTGCCCATTACCAACGGGACGAGCAGACGCAGGATGAAGAGCGCGGCTACGCCCGTTGGCGCGGAACTTCATTCGCGGCGCCTTACGTCACCGGCGGCCTGGCGGTACTCAAGCACTGGTTCCGCAGCCAAATGGCGAACGAGGAACTGCTGACCCGGCTCTACGAGACGGCGCAGGTGACGCCCGACACCGTTTCATCCGGCGGCGCCTGCCCGGCCTATCTCGATCTGGACGGCGACCTGAGCGACTGCGAGCTCTCCTCGATTTTGGGACGCGGGCTTATGGACCTTGATGCCGCCACGGCACCGGCCGGCACGATGTCCATCGTGATGGGCAGTCGGGCGGACGGCAGCGGTCCGTCGGCGCAATCGAGCTGGTTTTCGCCGGGCCACGCCATGGGAGACGGGATGGAGCGAAGCCTCGCGGGCAGCGAAATTGCCCTGTTCGACTCGCTCAACGCACCGTTCTGGGTGGATGCAAGGCATTTCGTGCACGAGCCGGCGCCGGCGGGCCTGGCCACACGTCTCTCCCATTGGCTAGCCGAAGGGGGCGGGATCGGCGGCAGGCCGCCGGTTTCGAGCCAAGGCGGAATGGCGCTGGCAAACGGCGCCGGCCCCGGCGGAAGCGTCTTGCATCTCGGCTTTGGCGCACCCGGTGCCGGGCATATGGGTCTAGCTTCGCGGCCGGCCACGGCGGAAGCTCGGCTCGGCGATGCGTTCCTGTCCGCCTTCGCCTCTACCGAGTTCCGCGGCAAGGCCGGCGTTCAATCCGTGGAAGGAGATGCGCACGGGCTCAGCCTGGCGTGGCAACCGACGGACGGGACAGTCAGCCTCCACGGCGGCTGGATCCGGGAAAACGACGCCCTGTTCGGCTCGCGCACAGAAGGTGCGTTCGGCAACCTCTCGTCCAGCCTCAATTTCGTCGGCGCGTCGGGCGCATTCGACGCCGACGGCTGGCGCTTCGACTTGGCCGCGGAATTCGGGCGGGCGACGCCGGTCGCCGCGGACGGAATGCTGGCCGACGGCGGCAAGAGCGCCCTCAGTTCAGCCTTTTCGGCAGAGGCCGCACG
Source organism: Alphaproteobacteria bacterium bin95 (assembly GCA_002238885.1). Lineage (GTDB taxonomy): Bacteria > Pseudomonadota > Alphaproteobacteria > Bin95 > Bin95 > Bin95. The sequence goes on from MPNF01000236.1 coordinate 4,120, forward strand.
CCCGCTTGCGAACGGGACGCTGAGGCTTTCCGTGCAACAGCCGCTCCGCGTCGAGAACGGAAGCCTCAGGCTTTCCCTCCCCGTCGGGCGGACGCCGGAAGGGGCCATGCAACGTCGACGGGTTCCCGTCGGCCTCGAGCCCTCGGGCCGTCAGATCGATTTCGGCATCGACTGGACAGAGGAATTCTCGCCCGACGCGGTCTGGCGGGTCGGCGCTGTATTGAGCCGTCAGCCGGGCCACAATGCGGGCCGAGTCGCCGAGGCCATCCTTCTCGCCGGCCTGCGTTTCGGGCTGTAGCGCGCGCGTTCCGCCTTCAGGTGACCCCGTCCAGCCGGTCTTCCTCCGCTGCGGCTTCGGAGCGGCGCGCGGGATCGCCCCAGCCGCCGCCGCCGCCCGACAGGACCTCGAACACATCGCCCGGCTCCACGGCGATGCCCACCAGTTTGCTGGGAAGCACGCGCCCGCCGCCGGAGCCGTGGTGGATATAGCGGTGCGGCAACCCGTCCGCGCCGCCCAGTATGCCGCGTGCGCCGTAACGCACGCCGTCGCCCGCGGTGTTGGCGACGGCAGGCTCCTCGGTTTCGACGCGCAGCTCCAGTTCCGCGCCGCAGCCGCCCCTGTATTCCCCGACGCCGCCGGAACCCGGACGGAACTCGTGGCGCCCGATATGCAGCGGAAAGCGGACCTCCGCCACCTCGACGCTGCCGAACTTGAGGCCGCCGGCGGAATGCCACTCACCGACCGAATGCCAGCCGTCCCCGCCCGGCGAACCGCCGCCGCCGGGCCGGGCGTAGAACATGTGCCAGATGAAGCCGCGCCCGTTGCGCGGGTCCCGGCCCTTGATGGCAATGCGCAGCCGGCGGCCCCAGCCGGCCATGGTGCGTGCCGGGCAGGACTGCGCGAGCGCCGTTATGACGGCCTCGATGATCTCGTTGCCGCAATGCGACGTGCACATGGTGACCGGCAGGCCGTCCTCGGCCCACACGATGGTCCCTTCCTTGAGCTTGACCGTCAGCGGGCGGAACGCGCCCTCGTTCTTCGGGATCTCCGGGTCGATCAGGTAGGCGAAGGACTGCGTGACCGCCGAAACCGTGTTGGCATGGCTGGAGTTGACGAAAGCGGTGCTCTGCGGATCCGACGCGCTCAGGTCCACCGCCACCTCGCCCGCGCGGACCGTAGCCGTGGCCCGGATGGCGATATCGTGCCTGCCGTGTCCATCATCGTCGAGAAACGCCTCGCCGTGAAACACGCCCTCCTTCCATGTCTCGACCTCGGCCCGCGACCGCCGCTCAGCGCCGTCCAGCACCGCCTCGCACGCGGCCATCACCGTTTGCGCATCGAAGGTATCGACCAGCGCCTGGAGCCGGGCTT
>MPNF01000237.1 GCA_002238885.1 Alphaproteobacteria bacterium bin95
TCCACCGTGCCCCGCTCGACGCCCCCCGCCTCCAGCGCAGGCAACACCTGCAGGATTGTCCTGCCCTTCAATGGGGTCGATACGGACGGTGAAGGCATGGCGGTTGCGACCATCGGCAATCTCGGCGGCAATGTGAAGACCGGGAACGCCGAAGGCTGGCGTCCGGGCTCGAACGATTGCAGGGTGCAACCGGCATTCCGCTGAAGGATCGAGGTTGCCGTGACGGACAAGGAAATCTCGGAGCCAAAATTTCTAACCCGCCCGGGCGGGCCGCGTCTGGCTTACCGGCGTGTGGACGGGCGGGGGCCGGGGGTGGTGTTCCTCGGCGGCTTCATGTCCGACATGACAGGCGAAAAAGCCACTGCCCTGGACGGTTTCTGCCGGCGGCGAGGCCATGCCTTTCTGCGCTTCGACTATCGCGGACATGGCGCTTCCGGCGGGCGGTTCGAGGAGTCGGTGCTTTCCGACTGGCTCGCCGACACGCTTGCAGCGCTCGACCGGTTGACCGAAGGGCCGCAAGTGCTGGTTGGCTCCAGCATGGGCGGCTGGCTGATGCTGCTCGCCGCGCTGGCGCGTCCCGAGCGGGTTCATGCGCTCATCGGCATTGCGCCGGCGCCGGATTTCGTGCTGCGCATGGAGGCTGGCCTGACCGCCGGCCAGCAGGAAGCGCTCGACGAGCAGGGCTTCTTCCTGCGCCCGAGCGAATATGGGGACGGGCCCTACACCATAACGAAGGCGCTGATCGAGGACGGCAAGCGCCATTGCCTTCTGGACGGTCCGATCCCCATGGTCCGTCCGGTGCGCATCCTCCACGGCATGCGCGACGACGCCGTTTCCTGGCGGGAATCGCTGCGACTGGCCGAGCGGCTGGAGAGTGAGGACGTGCGAACGGTCTTCGTCAAGGACGGAGACCACCGGCTGAGCCGCCCGGCCGACCTCGCACTTCTCACGACTGTCCTCGAGGGCCTGCTGCGCGGCTCCGGTAGCGGTCAGTAGCGGTAATAGTCGGGCTTGAACGGCCCGGTCGGCGGAACGCCGATATAGTCCGCCTGGGTTGAGCTCAGCTCGGTCAGTTGAGCGCCGAGCCTCGCCAGGTGCAGCAAGGCGACCTTCTCGTCGAGATGCTTCGGCAGCACATGCACCTGCCGGTCGTATTGCCCGCCATTGGTCCAGAGCTCGATCTGGGCCAGCACCTGGTTGGAGAAGCTCGCCGACATCACGAAGCTCGGATGCCCGGTCGCGCAGCCGAGGTTCACCAGCCGGCCCTCGGCCAGCAGGATCAGCCGCTTGCCGTCGGGAAACTCGACCTCGTCCACCTGCGGCTTGACATTGTGCCAGACCAGGTTGCGTAGCCCGTCCACCTGAATCTCGTTGTCGAAATGGCCGATATTGCAGACGATCGCGCGGTCTTTCATGGCGCGCATGTGGTCCACGGTCACGACATCGGTATTGCCGGTCGCGGTCACCACGATATCCACCCGGTCCGCCACATCCTCGAGCCGGACGACCTCGTAGCCGGCCATGCAGGCCTGGAGCGCGCAAATCGGGTCGATCTCGCTCACCAGCACCCTGGCGCCCTGGCTGCGCAGGCTCTGGGCGGAGCCCTTGCCGACATCGCCATAGCCGCAGACCAGCGCGGTCTTGCCGGCGATCATCACGTCGGTCCCGCGCTTGATCCCGTCCACGAGGCTTTCGCGGCAACCGTAGAGGTTGTCGAATTTCGATTTCGTCACCGAATCGTTGACATTGAACGCCGGGCAGGCGAGCGCGCCGGCCTTCGCCATGTCGTAAAGGCGCAGCACGCCGGTGGTGGTCTCCTCGGACACGCCGCGCACATCGGCCATCAGTTCCGGGTAGTCGTCATGCATGAGCCTGGTGAGGTCGCCGCCGTCGTCGAGCAGCAGGTTCGGCCGCCAGCCGTCCGGCGCTTCAATGCTGCGCCTCACGCATTGCCAGTATTCTTCTTCCGTCTCGCCCTTCCAGGCGAAGACCGGCACACCTGACGCCGCCATCGCCGCCGCAGCCTGGTCCTGCGTGGAGAAAATATTGCAGGACGACCAGCGCACCTCCGCGCCGAGCGCCTGCAGCGTCTCGATGAGCACCGCCGTCTGGATGGTCATGTGAAGGCAGCCCGCGATGCGCGCGCCCTGCAGCGGCCGGGCCGGGCCGTATTCCTCGCGGATCGCCATCAGCCCCGGCATTTCGGTTTCGGCGATGGCGATTTCCTTGCGGCCCCAATCGGCAAGCGAGATATCGGCAACCTCATAATCGGGCATCGGAGGATATGTCCTTGTGTATCGGAAGCTCCGGCAGGAGCCCGCCGCGTATAGCAACCCGTCCCGCCCCCTTCAACCGGAACGCCCTACGTCTCGCTGAAGCCGTCCGCCACCAGGGCCTTGAGTGCGGCCAGCGCCGCAGCCGCCTGGACGCCTTCGCAGACCACCTCGATTTCGCATCCCCTCCCGGCGCCCAGCAGCAACAGGCCCATGATCGAGACGCCCGGGACTGTGATATCGTGATGGGTGACGCGCACCTCCGCGTCGAAGCTCCCCGCAAGCGCAACGAATTTCGCCGCGGCGCGCGCATGCAGGCCGCGTTCGTTGACGATCCGCAAATGCGCCGAATGCATGTCAGCCGGGCGCCTCGGCGAGCAGTTTCGAGGCGATTTGGATGTATTTCCGCCCGGCCTCCTCGGCATCCGCGACGGCCTCGGCGAGCGTCTTGTGCTGGCGGCAGGTGGCGAGCTTGACCAGCATCGGCAGGTTGACGCCTGCAATCACCTCGACCTCGCCCCTATTGGCCGCGCCCAGTACCGAAATTGCGAGATTGGAGGGTGTGCCGCCGAACATGTCGGTCAACAGGACGACGCCGTCTCCGGTATTGAGTGCCTTGGCAACGCGAGCGATTTCCGCCCGGCGGTTCTCCATGTCATCGTCGGGGCCGATGCACACGGCCGAGACCTGCTCCTGGGGCCCGACAACATGCTCAAGCGCGGCAAGCAGCTCGGCCGCGAGGCGGCCATGCGTAACGAGCGCCAGGCCGATCATGGGCTGTTCTCCGTTTCCAGCGCGACGGACGGTTCGCCCGGCGCCTCCTCAAGGTCGCGATGGGTGAGCGTGGCCCGCCAGCCTCGTTCGCGCAACAGGCGCGCAAGCTCTTCGGCGGTAAAGACCGAACGGTGGCGGCCGCCTGTGCAGCCGACCGCTATCGTCAAATAGGCGCGGCCTTCCCGCGCGTAGCGGGGCAGGAGCTTCCACAGCAGCTCGCCGACGCCTTCGAGAAAAGGCGCGAAGTCCGGGTCTCCGGCAATGTGCGCGCCAACCGCTTCGTCGCGGCCCGTCAACGGCCGCAGCTCAGCGACGTAGTGGGGGTTGGACAGAAACCGCATGTCGAATACCAGGTCCGCCTCGCGCGGCAGGCCGAGGCGGAACGAGAACGAAGTGACGAATATCGACATTCCTTCCTGCGGATCGGATGTGAAACGCGCCCGCAGCAAGCGGCGGAGATCGTGGGCGGTCAGCAGCGACGTGTCGATGACGGTATCTGCGGCGCGGCGCAGCGGCTCAAGCAACTGCCGCTCCCGCTCGATGCCGGCGATGGGGCTGTCGTCCGGCGCCATCGGATGCCGCCGGCGCGTCTCCCGATAGCGTTGCGTCAAATACTCGTCGTCGGCATGGAGGAAGAGCGGCACGATATCGAAACGAGGCGCCGCGCCGGTCATCCGTTCCAGCAGTCCTGGGACGGTGAAGTCCCGCGCCCGGGTGTCGATCCCCACGGCCAGAGGTCTGTCCGACCGGTCGGCATCGAGCCCGTCCAGCATCGCCAACGGAATATTGTCGATGGCCTCGAACCCGAGGTCTTCGAGTTCTTTCAGGGCAGTGGACCGGCCGGCCCCGGACATGCCGGTCACCAGCACGAGGCGTCTGCGCATGGATTCGCTACCGACCGTCATCGTTGTCCGACACTCGTGCGGCGCCTTTATCCTCCGATGCCATATGCACGGCAAGACGCAGTTTGATCGCTGCCGAAATCTCGAACGGCGCCAACCGGATACGCCTCACCGGCACGCCCAGGAGGGATTCAATTTCGGGCTCGGGCAGCCGCTCGGGCGCGGAAAGGTCGGCGATCAGCACCAGCGGTGCGCCATCCAGTGCAGGCAGCCGGACGATCCCGATTCCGCGCACTTCCAGCCTGCCGTCGGCCCGGGGCAGAGGGCTTGCCCAGACGCGGCCGCCGCGAAGCTCGAGCGCAACGAGATCGTCGGCGACCAGCTGCCCGCCCGCCTCGATCGCCCTGAGCGCGAGGTCGGACTTGCCAGCGTCCGACGGCCCGCGCAGCAATACGCCCATGCCTTCGAACGCGATGCAGCTTGCGTGGACCTGCATCAATCCTCCGCAGCCGGCAGGCGCAGTTCGAACCGGGCGCCCTGAACGGCGCCGCCGTCGCCGGGCCGATTAGACGCACCGATGCTTCCGCCGTGGAGCCTGACGATATCGCGCGCAATCGAGAGGCCGAGGCCCGAATGCCTTTCGGAATGGCGGCCAGCTTCGGGACGGTCGGAATAGAAGCGCTCGAAGATGGTCTCCTCCTTGCCGGCCTGGAGGCCCGGGCCGTCATCGTCCACCCGAAGAACCACCTCATCCCCGTGCCGCGCAAGCGAGAGCCTCACGCCTCCCGCTGCGGGAGAGAACGACCGGGCATTGTCGATCAGGTTGCGGACGACGCGCACGAGCTGCTCGTCGAGGCCGCGGACAATGAACGGCTCCCTCGATTCGACTGCCAATACCGGCCGAGGCGGCGCTTCGGCTTCGACACAGGCTTCGACTGCCTCCCGCATATCGACCGGGCGGGTTTCCGCGCGAGAGAATTGGGCGCCCAGACTGGAAAAGTCCGCCACGCTGTCGATCAACCGGTTGAGGCGCCTGACATCGTCCAGGACGATCCGCATCAGCTTGCGCCGCTTCGCCGGGTCGTTCTCGCGCATTGCGGTCTCGGCCGCGCTGTAGGTGGAGGCCAGCGGCGTTCTGAGCTCGTGGCTCACGTCGGCGGCGAATTTCTCGGTCTCTTCCATCCCTTCCCAGAGCGCGTGCGTCATCCGGCGGAGCGCCGCTGAAAGGTCGCCGATCTCGTCATTGCGCCCGCTCAGCTCCTGGATGTCCACCCGGCCGAAACCGGGACGGACGCGCTCGGCGGTCGCCGCAAGGTCCCTCAGCGGCGTTGCGATGGCGCGCGCCATGTAGATCGTCAGCAGGGCGGTCACCACCAGCGCCACACCGGCGGCCGAGAGGACGTTCAGGCGGATCTCGGCAACGGCCTCGTCGATGGCGCGGCCGTCTGCGGAAACCATCGCTGCGCCCACCACGCGCTTGAAGTCCCGGATCGGCAAGGCGACGCTCAGCACCAGCCCCCTCGCGCCGAGCGAGCGGACGACCTGGCCCGTGTCGCCGCGCAATGCTCCTTGGACCTCGCGATAGTCCGATG
>MPNF01000238.1 GCA_002238885.1 Alphaproteobacteria bacterium bin95
CTCGCCGGCTACCGCCTGGAGCCCCGAGCGCTCGCAGGCTCGCACGAGCCCAACGAGGATCCGAACAGGGGCCACGACCGAACGCTGAACGCCGCGACCGCCGCCGGCGCGTTCCAGGACACCGAGACCGCAGGCTCCACGTTCGCCCTCGCCGTCCAGATGCTCATTCACCGCGTAACGCCGGACGGCTACCAGCTCGCCGACGAGCGCGAGAACATGCTCTGGGGCGTCGCCAACGTCGTCGCCACGCAGCTGAAGCGCGTCGCGACGGAGCTTCAGCAGGTCCGCAACGATCCGGATATCCCACCCGCCCAGCGTGACGCCGTCGCAGGCGAGATAGAGGTCCGGAAGGAGACGTTCTCGACGCTCTTCGAGCAGGCGAAGGCAATCTACAGGGACGAGACGCTCAAGCCCTGGCAGGAGCAGTCCTTCGGCCGCACCCAGGACGCGACCAACGCCGCGCTGCTGGAATCGCAGTCCTTCCTCAACCATGTCGACCGCCGGCTGCACGAGGCGCATTACCGCGAAGGCGCCGTGGTCGCGGTCGCCGGCGACAAGCTCGCACCGGAGGTGCAGGACCTGCACTATGCAGCAGTCGCACGGACGCTCGATGCCGTGCACCAGAAATATCCGGACATGAAGCTCGCCCACTGGGGCAACGAGAACGGATATGACAGGCTGGCAGCGGCCTGGGCCGACGCCAACAATGTTCCGCAGATCCCCTGCCTGCCCGACTTCTCGAAGCACGGCAAGCAGGCCGCTCCCTATGAGCGAAACAGCGAGATGTTCCGCGAGCTCCAGCCGAAGGGCGTCATCGCCTTCGGGCCCGCCGCCGGCAAGCTCGTCGTCGACATCATCGACAAGGCCGAACGCCTCAATGTCGGCGTGATGAAGGTCGATCCGGCGCAGGACCCGTCATTCAAGGCGGCCTCGCCCGACCCCGCCACCATCCAGGAAACCCGGCAGACGATCGTCACGCAATACTCCGAGCTGATCGAAGCCGCCGGCCAGCAGCCCGAGCGGCTGCCCTACCAGGAAGGCTTCAAGGATTTCCGCAAGCTCGTGACCGACACGCTTCAAGCCGGCCACCAGCCCGAACAATTCGCCACCCGCCTTGAAAGCCTCCGGAGCGACCTGGATTACCACGCCATCTGCCGCGACAGCCTCCAGAAACTTGCAGGCGACCTCCGCGAGGTGTCCGGAGGCCTCGACGGGTTGAGGGAATGGGCGGCCGAGAACCCCGGCCGGCCCATCGAGACCGCGCCCGGCTTCAACACCTGGATGCGCGATCGCGACAAGGCGTTGGACGAATGGCACAAGGTTCGCGAGGAACCCAACCTGCAGGAACACCTTGCGATGTGCACGAAGGACATGGCCGCCCTCGTAGATCGCCTTGAAGCGCCGGACCTGCCGACGCTGTATCACGACGCATCGCTCAATCGCGACCTGGCCGCCACGCCCGAGCCCGTCTCCTCCAGCCTGGAACGGGTCTCCGAGCTTTACCAGCGCACGCTCGACTTCGTCGACCGCAATGCCGAACTGCTTCCCTACGCACCGCAGTTCGAGGAGCTCTGCGCTTCGGTCCGGCAAGCCGCAACGGCCTGCGCCGGCGATCCCGCGCGCTCCGAACGCCTAGAAGCTCTCTCCAGCCAGCTCTCCGGAGCCGAGCAGCGCATGTCCGAGATCCAGTTCACGGCCCGTGACATGTCGCAGGCCTGCGTCAAGGTGCTCGGCTTCGAGCAATGGTCCAAGCAGAACGCCCGCCCGATCCACGAGGCGCCGGAGTTCCCCGCCTGGCGCGCGAACGCCGACAGCCTCCTCGAGCGTTTCGACACACAGCGGAACGACCCGGTCCTGGCCCCGCATCTGGAACATTGCAGCGCAGCCCGGCAGGCGAACGAGCAGGCTGCGGCGCTCCTGCGCGACGAACGCTTCAAGGTCCCGGTCGCCCCGGAAGCCCATGCCGCCGCCGAGCAGACCCAGACCAGGACCGTCCGGCAAGGCGCTTCCAGGTCCATGAGCGCCTGACCGACCGGCGAGTGTCCGAATGCAGGACGGAAGACCCTCCCCGCGCGACCTCTCGACCATGCTTGCTGCAAGAGCGGAGGAGGTCTGCCGGCATTATCTGCCGGCCGGCAACCTCGCGGGAAGCCGCTGGGAAGTGGGAGACCTCAACAACGCGCCCGGCAAGAGCCTGAAGGTCGACCTCGCGGGCAAGCGCCGCGGCCGCTGGTCCGACTACGAGACCGGAGACAAGGGCGACCTTCTCGACCTGATCCAACACACGCGCGGTTTCCCCAGCCTGGGCCCGGCCATGGCCGAAGCGCGCCACTTCCTCGGCATCCCGAACTTGCAGCCGGCCAACCCCTCCCACCGACCCACCGCCGCCGCACCTGCGAAGCACCCCGTCAACCCGTCCGTCCGGGCCGTGCGCCATGACGACGCGCACAGCGGTGCCCCCAGGCTCTGGGACGCCTGCGAGCCCTTGCCCGGGACGCTCGCCGAGCTCTACCTCCGGAACCGCGGCATCACCGAGACCGACCACGACGCGTTGCGGTTCCACCCCAAGCTCCGCTATCGCGACGACAACTACGTCACCTACCGCCCGGCCATGATCGCCTGCATCCGCGGCGCGGACGGCCGGGTGAACGCGGTGCACCGCACCTGGCTCGACGCCACCGGTCTCGACAAGGCGCAGCTGCCGCAGCCCAGGAAGCTGCTCGACAGCCCGAAAGGCGCCGGGGTCCTGTTTCACCCCGAGCGCATGGCGACGAGCGACATTGCTGTCGGCGAGGGGATCGAGACCGTGCTCTCGGTGCTTTCCGCACTGCCGGGCTGCGCCGGCATCGCCACCCTGACATCGAACGTCATGGCGGGCATCCCGATCCCGCCGTCGACGGGGCGGATACTCATCGCCGTCGACCGGGACCCGGCGGGCTATCCCGCCGCCTGCAGGCTCGAGGACCGCCTGAAGGCCGAAGGCCGGGATGCGCATCTCGTTCTTCCCGAGCGCGACGACCTGAACGATGACATCAAGGCTATCGGCGCGGACCGCCTCCGCCGGCAAATCGAGGCCCAACTGGCCTCGACGGCCCGCCCCCAACTCGCGGTCCCGGCGTCTGCCGACGCCGCGCCTGTCGGCGAGCCCGCCCAGGCGATGCCGGAGCCCATCCTGAACCTCTCCCGGGCGCAGCTCACCCCGGAGCTTCGCGACGCCGGCGTTGTCGAGCTCCACGAGACCGACCGCAAGGCCCTCGTCAACGCGCTCTCCCTGAACGCCGCCCCCGGTCCCTACCAGGTCCGGAAATGTGCGGGCATCTGGGCCGATATCGCCAAGGTGGCGGCCGGTCGCCTCAATACCCGCAAGGTCCTCGTCCTGGCCGACAGCTGGCTGATCGGCCCGCTCGAGCGAGAGCTCCGGGCGCGCGGCCTCGAACCGGTTCACGCCTTCATGCAGAGCGTCCAGGTGGAAACGCCCGAAGGCCGGCAATGGACCCTGAAGTTCGCAGGAATCGTCCCGTCCCTGACGGAGTGACGGCCATCGCGCCAGGCCGCAAGCCGGCCGCCGCCATACCCGCTGCGCCGCGCTCGCAGGCGCATCCGGACAGGTAAGGATAGCGGGGGAAAAGGGCATACGTTCGCGGCCGGATCGACCTGCCGCCGGGCGTTCTTCTGACCCTTACGGAGATCCCCATGAGCATGTCCGCTCCCCTCGCCGGCCGGCCCATCCGCCCGGTTCCGCTTTCCTGCCTGATCCTGGCGGCCGAGAATGTCCGCAAGACCGCGCCCCACCCGGCCGACGATGCCGGGCTGAAGGCCTCGATCGCCAATCACGGCCTCCTGGAGAACCTGGTCGTCCGCACCGTCGACGCGGAGACCCCGGACCGCTACGCGGTCATCGCGGGAGGCCGCCGCCTGGCCGCCCTCCAGTCGCTCCGCGACGACGGCGAGATCCCGGCTGACCATCCCGTCCCCTGCCTGGTGGCCGACAGCGCCGACAATCCGGGCGAACTCTCGCTGGTCGAGAACACCATCAGGATTCCCATGCACCCGGTCGACCAGGTCACCGCGTTCACGGGCCTCGCCGGCGAGGGATTCACCGTCGCCGCGATCGCCGCGCGGTTCGGAGTCTCCGAGCGCATCGTCGAACAGCGCATCCGTCTCGGCAATGTCGCACCCGAGATCCTCGAAGCCTACCGCGCCGACGAGACCGACCTCGAAGTCCTCAAGGCCTTTGCAGTCACCACCGACCGCGAGCGCCAGATGGCGGCATGGCGACAGGTCTCTTCCCAGGGCTACCGCCCCACTGCCTGGCAGGTGAAACGGCTGCTCACCGAGGAACGCGTCCCCGCCGCCTCTGCCACCGCCCGTTTCGTCGGGATCGAGTCGTATGAGGCCGCCGGCGGCAAGGTGCTGCGCGACCTGTTCGCCCGCGACGACGAGAGCGGCGTGTGGTTCGAGGACCCCGCCCTGCTCGAGCGCCTCGCGATCGCCAAGCTCACCGTTGCCGCCGATGAGCTGGTGACGCGCTGGAAGTGGGCCGAGGCCCAGCTCGACACCGACTGGAACACGACTGCGCAATATGTGCGCGTCCATGCCGATCCTTCCGAGCCCACGGCCGAAGAGAAGGCCCGCCTCGACCGCCTCAACACCCGCGAGCTCGAACTTTCAGAGATCTACAACACCGACGACGGCTCCTGGACCGCCGAGCACGAGGAGGAGTTTGCCGCGATTGAGGCCGAGACCCAGGAGATCGAGGACGCAGTTGCGGACCGCTCCGTCTACAGCCCCGAGGCCATGGCCATCGCCGGCTGCATCGTCACCATCGGCCATGGCGGCGAGCTCCAGGTTATCGAGGGCCTCGTCCGTCCGGAGGACCAGCCCGACGCCCCGGCATCCGATGACTCCTCCGGCGCCGGCAACGGAACGGTCCAGACCACGGAGCCCCGCTACACGCCGCCCCAGGGCCGCCAGCCCGATCCCGCTGCCAAAGCGCGCAAGGACGTCGGCATCGGCGTCGGCCTCTCCGACGACATGACCGCGATCCGGACGAGCCTGGTGAAGGCGCACCTGTCGAACGACTTCGGCGCCGCCTTCGACCTCGCGCTCTACCAGATGGCTCTCTCCGTCTTCGGTTCCTTCGAATATCGCGCAAAGGCGCTTTCCATCACCACCAGCGAAACTGCGCAGCGGCCGACGATGCGCAACAACGATGAGGACTTCGCCGCCTGGAGCCCGGGCGAGGCGATGCTGGAGGACCGTTCCTCGCTTTCCCTCGACTGGATGACGATCGAGGACACCGCCGACTCCTTCGCAGCACTCCGCGCCCTCCCCCAGCCGGAAAAACAGGCTCTGTTCGCCGCTGCGGTGGCGCGCACCCTCGACGGCCAGCTGTCCTTCCAGCACCGGGCGCTTCCCCAGTTCGAAGCCACCGTCGCGCGCCTCGACATCGACTTCGCCTCCCACGTCCGGCCGACCG
>MPNF01000239.1 GCA_002238885.1 Alphaproteobacteria bacterium bin95
CGTTCCGCCGCCACGCCTCCGCGCGCCCGTAGGCGTCCCAGCCGTCCGCCCAGCGCGCAGCGCGCAGCACCGCCTCGACGCGGGGATCGGGCGGAGGACCCGTCGCGTCCGGATTGGCCGCGGCCTCTGCCGCATCGAGCAGCAGCGGCACGAGGACCCGGCCGCCGTGCGCGTACCACACGGACCGGGGAATGCGGCACCACTCGCGCCAGGTGGCCGCGTCGTCGGCCGCTTCCGCCGCGTCGGAATCGGGGATCTCCTCGATGCCGACGAGCTGCTTGAAGCCCGGCGCCCAGCGGAGCTGGGTCTTGCCCGCCATTTCGGCGGAATATTCGTGAAACGCCGCCCGCGCCCAGGCATCGTCCGGACGATCGAGGAGCTGGAAGGGATGCAGGCTGTCGCCCTTGGCCTCTTTGAGGATGCCACGCCCGAGTTCCTCCGGAACGCCCCATTTGGTGAGATAGCTGCCGTCCACATGCTCCGCCCAGCGCGCATCTTGCGCGTGGAACGCCGCCCGCCCGTTCTTATGGCCGACGGCCTGGCACCACTCCCACATCAGTATCTCGCCGAGCTTCTCGAAGCCCGCCGCGCCAAGCACGGCCCGGGCCTTCGCCTCGTCGAGAAACAGCCCCTCGTGAGTGTGGACGTGCCAGCCCGTCGTCGGGCTGACAGGCGGTTCGGTCCCGCGTATCCAGCCGCGAATCGCGCCGGCCTCGCGCAGCTCCCGATAGGTCGAGCCGCGCCTGGTCGCGTAATAGCGCTCCGCCGCTCGATGTAGCTCGCGCACGGCGCGCAGCCGGTCGCCCTTATGGTGCGCCACGGTCTTGCAGACCGCGAGCACCCGCAGGTTGTGCTCGGCCGCCCATCTGAAAGCCCGCTGGACCTCGCGCGTGCGGCGCGCCGAGATCGTCCAGGAGCAGATCGGGCAGTCCCAGACCGACCCGCAGCGCATCAGCTTGCAGGCCCGGGCGCGAGGCCGATCGTCGTCACTCGCCTCAACGATCACATCGTCCTCTCGGAGCCGATGATGGCAGATCGCTACGCGGCTTTCGTCCAGCCAGACGGCCGCCCGGCGAAGGCGTCGATGCGCCTTTGTACGCGGGCTTTCCTGTCGGCTTTCGTGCTCGCTGGCACAGTATTTCGTAGTACTTCCAAGCGGGGCGCGCTTCGCGGCCCGGCCGCCCTCCCGGGCGGGGCGCTCGCCGCGCTGCCATCGCTCGCGCCGACGGCCACCGCTGTGCGACATGTCGACAGCGCTCGAACCCCAGCCACAAGCGGTTGTGGCTTGAAATCCGGGACCGGGTCCTGCATGTTCCTGGCTTCGCACCTGCCTCTTTCAGGTGTGGCTGCCTTGGCCTTTCCACATCAGACCTTGGCGGCACTGCCCGGGGCGGTGGTCGCACACCGCACCTCGCAGAGACTGAGACATGAGCCGAGGGGACGCCCTCGGCTCTTTCTTTTTCGTCTCTGGGGCAGATCGTCGACTACAGCTGATTCGAAGCGCCGGCTAGCCGGCCCTGCAAGTTTTTTGGGGAAACTCACAGTGCTGCCCGTCTTCGTCATCGTCATCAACCTCGACCGCCGCCCAGACCGATGGGCCACAATGTCGGAGCAGCTCGACCGCCTGGGCATCGAGGCAACACGCATCCCAGCAGTCGACGCTCTACTCCTGGCCGCACAAGAAGAATGGGAGCAGACCACTAACGGCAATCCGCCCTTCTGGCGGATAGATATCGGCGCAGCAGCGTGTGTGCTTAGCCATAGCATGGCCATGCAGACCTTTCTGAGTTCAGGGGCAGCCGCAGCCCTAATCCTCGAAGACGACGCCGAGCTTGCTTCCGACACGCCCGCCCTGCTGCACAACATGGACTGGTGGCCCGCCGGCGCGCGCATCGTCCGGCTGGAAGACGGCGGCGCGAAACACCCCCGCCCGCTCTGGCGTCCATGCGGGCGAACGCCGACAGGGCGGATATTACGGCGCCTGGAGCGATGGTGTCCGAACGCGGCCGCTTACATGGTGGACCGACGCGGGGCACAGATGGCGCTCGCAGCCTTCGCCAACCCGTCACTTCCAGCCGACCACATCCTGTTCAATCTCCGGCTGTCGCGGACAGCAAGGCGTCTGCGCCCCCTGCAGATACTTCCCGCCATGGCACGGCAGGAAGACTGCGGATCGAGCGACCTGCTGTCCTGGAGGACGGAGCGGGACGCGAAACTGCAAGACAGACCCTGGCGCTACCGGCGGCGGCGGCTGGCGCTGAACCTCCGGCAGGTTCCCTACAAGCTGCGGGTGCTCGGGCTCCGGGCCATCAAGAAAGTTGAGAAGCTGCCGGTTCCCTATAGCGAAGCTCCGCCGCAGAGATGAACATCAAGCTAGACCAACGCACCCACGATCACAGCTTCGGCCGGCACTCCTCCCGATCGCACTGGATAACCATGCGCTTTTCAGGATCAGGCTGCCTGCGCTTGCCGGCCTGCCCGGCCGCCTGGCGCGTGTGGTAGCCCTTCGCGAGCTTGTAAAAAATCTTCCCGCCCTTCGCCTGTAGCCAGATATGGAAATGCGGCCTGTTGGCCTTCGCCATGCTCTCGCCCCTCCAAGCGTTTCCAATTGGAAACGCCGCCTGCGCCCGCTTCGGGGGCATTGTCAATTGGAAACAGTTTCCAATTGGAAACGCCCCGAAGGCGTCGACTTTTTCACGCCTGGAAGTGCCGCTGCGCGTCATGCCCCCCGCGCGCGACTGCCCCGCCTGCCGGCGGCCCACCCTACGCCCCGCGCGCGGGGGGCATTGCCTTCGGCAGCGCGTTATCACGCGCGTTTTTTTACGGCCTCCCTCCGGGAGGACCCCGCAAAACTGTCCTCGCCGGACGGGCAGAAGGAACAGTTTTGCTGTTTGAAGGTGGTGCAGGCCGGCAGGCGTTCCGGCGAAGCAGGCAACGCGCCAGAGCGCTGCGCTACAGCCCTGTCACGCCGCCCGCAGCGCCTACACTACGCAGCCAGGAGCGCAGCCCCTTGGCGGGCTCGACACTCTGGAAGGGCGAGGGCGGCCTGCGATGGTGCGACATTCTGCCTCATGGACTATTGCACCCCATTGCGGCATAATGCACCCCATCACCAACGGGGAGACGCGCGATGCGCACCTACATCAACCGCAACGAAGCCGCCCTCATCGAGGCGATGCTGGACGAGCGCTACGAGCGCGCGAAGGCCATCGTTGAGGGCCGGGAATACCAGCCGGTTCACCCCGCCTCAAAGCGTGAGCGCACCGACAGGGACATTGCCGCCCTGACCTTGCGCGACAAGGTCG
Source organism: Alphaproteobacteria bacterium bin95 (assembly GCA_002238885.1). Lineage (GTDB taxonomy): Bacteria > Pseudomonadota > Alphaproteobacteria > Bin95 > Bin95 > Bin95. The sequence continues at coordinate 3,306 of MPNF01000239.1, forward strand.
AGAGGATCCGCGAAGAGATCCTCGACGCAGACGACCAGCCCGACACCGAGCACCTGCCGGAGGTGGATTACCTGGGCGGCCAGGCGATGGACACCTAGCCATGAACGGCTGCAACCCCAGGCCGCCCCGGCGACCGTTGGTCATGCCGGATACCGTCAAGGTCGCGATGACCAATGCCGACGCGGTCGCGCTGGTCGACAAGCTCGCCGACGCAATCCGCGACAAGGAGGGATTGATGGACAGGCTCCGGGAGAGCCTCAGCCCGACCGAGCGCGAGAGCATGCTTCTCGATATCCGCTGGTCTCGCAACATGATGGCCAAGCTCGAAGCGGCGAGGACGACTAGCCATGGTTGATGAATACGAGCGCTGTCCCTGGTGCGAAGGCGCCGCCGTCCCGGCCGATCTAGCCCCCCGCGTGGAATCGAACCCGCACGATGACAGCGACCCGACCGAGTATGTCTCATGCGACTACTGCGGCGCGCACTTTCCAATCGAAGCCGACGACGACTGACCTAAAAAGCCGGGCCCGCCGGCGATCCGGACGGCTCCGGCTCGGCTGGCGGCTCGCCGATATCGGCCGTGAGCTTCCGCCAGAGAGGCCAGCGCCTGGCACGCGCCGCCCAGTCTTTGAGATCAGAGGCCCAACCCCACAGCCGCGCCGCCTCCCGCTCGGCCGCGTCCGCCGCGGCATTCGCGACCCGCTCCCGGTCGAGGGCCTGTCGCTCCCGTTCGAGGGCTTGTCGCTCCCGTTCGAGGGCTTGTCGCTCCGCCGCCTGGGCGGCCTCGCACGCGGTCTGAATGCGGTTCGTTTCGAGCTTGAGGCGCGGCAGCTCGTCCGCGAGCTGGTCCCGCTCCTCCTGGAGCGCGTCCCGCTCGCCCTCGAGCGCCGCCATCTTCGCCCGGTATGCCGCCGGCTCGATGTACTGACGGCCCGTCACCGCCCGATCCTCGCCCCGCTCGATCTCCGGATCGAGCTTTTTGACCGCCCACGAATGCCAGGAGTCCTGCAGGCAGGAGAAGGTCTCGAAGCGCTTCTTTCCGAGCCCCTGGGCGACCGCGTCGAGGCCGCGCGTCACCGACACCGTCGGGCGCGGCTCCGGATTGCGGCCGAGCCGCAGATCGTGCACCGGCACGATGATGAGATCGACGACGCCGCCGCCCTCTTCGTCGAGGTCGAGGCGCCAGCCGATGACCGAGCCCTTACCGAAGGTCTTCTCGCCCCACGCCCGCGCCTGCTTGACCAGCGCCTGCACGCGCGGATTCGAGGGATCGTGCAGGTCGCCGGCCTCCCTGACCCACTCCGGCGAGATGATGGCCAGCACGCTGAGCGCGACCGCCGACCCCTTCCTTTCGCGCGCGCCCGTCGCGGCCTTCCTGGCCTTGAAGGCTTTGACATAATCGACCGCCTTCGGCAGCGGCTCACCTTTGGCCGTCGTGCCGATCCGCGCCGGCTTTGCCATGCCGGCGACCCCGCCGATCGCGCGCACCCGAGGATCTACGCCTTCACGGAGACCCGCGCGCGCCGATCGATCGCGCCTGGCGCCGTGTTCGCTATATCGGCGAAGAGCCTGGACAGTTTTGATGCGCCTAGCGCGGATGCAGGAGAAATGAGCCATGAAATGTCTCCCGGCCGGTTGACGGGAAATGTCCATTCCAGAGCTACGCTCCAGAATGGACCCACTAGCAATCCAAATCGCTCCGCTGGATTGCATGGGGCAAGAGGGCGCTGCCCTCTTACAATCTCCCGTATAGCCGGCTCCGCTCCCGTTGGGAGCTGCCTATCCGACTATATGCGCCGGCTTATTCCGCCAGCGCCCCCCCGCCGGGAGGCATACGCAAGGGGACCGCGTAGGTCCCGATGGATCGCAAGCGCAGCGCGCAGGGAGCCCCGCGACCGAAGGAGGAGCCGCAGGCTCCGCTTGGCAGGAGATGCAAGCGCCAGCGCGCAGGGCCCCCGGCCCGAAGCCTTCCGCCCTCCCCATAGGGGAGGGCTATCGGCCCGAGGCCGACGCCTGGGCGCGACCGAACGGAACGCCGGCGCCGGCGTTCCGCCGCCACGCCTCCGCGCGCCCGTAGGCGTCCCAGCCGTCCGCCCAGCGCGCAGCGCGCAGCACCGCCTCGACGCGGGGATCGGGCGGAGGACCCGTCGCGTCCGGATTGGCCGCGGCCTC
>MPNF01000240.1 GCA_002238885.1 Alphaproteobacteria bacterium bin95
CCGCATTTGCGCGCGCCCCGATGCGCTCCCACTCATGGTCGGTCATCACAACGGCGCGCTGCCGACGCTTTCCCTCGGGTCCCCTCACCGTCCCCTGTCCCCTTCCCGTCGATAGCGATACAATCGGCTCATTATGGCGCCAATATTTTTCCCTAACCTATATGCATCACCGTAGCAGACTCCCGGCACATCCCACGACATGCTCGACACGCACGATTGTAAATCCTGTCAATCATCGAATCCATCGTTTCAGTTCCCCAATTTCCACAGAATTCACCCACCCCTGTCGATCATTGTCACCGCTATACAAGACCACCGCTCTTGACAGCCACCCGAAGCTGTTGCAAAATAGGCATTCCACGGGAGACAGGCAACGCTCTACAGATAGTTAGATAGTGTCAATCCGAATTTCGTAGGATTACACCATCGACGAGCTGGAGCGACTGGCCCCCGACGTGGTGGTGCCGATGCACTGCACCGGCACGGGCTTCATCGAGGCCATGCGCCGGCGGATGCCGGAGCGACTCGTCGCCTCCAATCTCGGCAGCCGCTTCACCTTCGGGGTGTAGGGCCTAGAAACCCCGATCGCCGGGCAGGGAAAGCGCGCGGCGGACCACCGCCCGCATGAGGTGAACGACAGCCGCATTATCGTCCACGGGCACGCCATCGACGGCGGCGATCACCGTCCCGGTGCCCCCGTCGGTCAGCCCGAGCTCGACGCCGTAGGCGGTGATGGCGCGCTCTTCCTCCGGCGTGTGGCAAAGCTCCGGTTCGCCCCGCCTGAGCGCGAGCGCCGCGACAACGCCGTAGCACCCGATATTGGACGAGGTTCCGACGACCAGCACGTCGGTCGGCATCACCGTGAAGATGCCGCCGCCGCACGCGGTCTTCTCCTTCAGATTGTATTCCGGCATGCGTGCGCAAAGCCTGTCATAAACCTTGCCGAAGCCGATTTCGTTGCCGCCGTCCCCGACCCCGAGGGTCGGCTTGCCGTACGCGGCCACCGTCCCGAACAGGTGGTCCACATTCGCCCGGAAGGGGTGTCGCGGCGTTCCAGTGACGCCGTAGAGATTGCCGTGCGGGTTGCCGCCGTGGCGCTCCACGGCTACCGCGACATCCAGCTCCGCGGCGATGGCGTCCTGTTGCGCGGTGTCGTGCAGACCGAGATGCACCGTTGGCGCGTCGAGGCCGTAACGCGCCGCCAGGGCCTCTATCGGCGGCGCGGCCGGCGGGTCGGTATAGAAACTCACCCAATGCCCCATGCGGACGAGGGCCTGCGCCAGCACGACCGAGCCCAGCGGTCCGTCATTCTCGCCTGCGGGCATGTGGTCGGGAACGGCGGCCCCCGTGACGATGCCGATACGGGCCGGCGGCCGGTCGAGCAGTTCGGCCGCGGCAAGGGTGAGCGGCCGGCCCTCGGCTTCCCGCGCCGCCTCGTAGAGGCCCGTCTTTACGCCGTGCGGCAGCGCCGCTCCCTGAATCTCGAGACATGAGAGCCGGTCCAGATTGGCATAGGCCGTTTCCGCAATAGGTTCCACTGTCGGGCCCCTCTCTCGCCGCTGTCGGGGCAAGCATGACGACGCCGGCTCTCAAGACAAGGGGCCTGCTCCGCCGGACCTGCGACTGCGGCCAGCCGTTTGTTCCCGTTATATGAAATAATTCATTTTCATGATCTTGACACCGGAACCTGCCGCGCCAATATGGGGCGGGAGGAAGGGACCGGCATCCGCGCGGGGCCGAGTTCCTCCCGTTCGCGCCGGCGCGAAAAAAGAGCCCTGAGAAAGTAACGGGAGACGTGCGCCTTGCGTTTGCCTTGCGCGCGCAGGCGCAATCAGGCGCGCGAACCGCGCCGGCGCTAACGGGCGCCCGCGCCCGCACGCGATACGCGCGAAAAAGGGTCCCGTTGCACGAGCAGGCCGGCGGCGGGGAAAACGGAACAAAATAGAACAAAACGCGATGGCGGAACGACATGCAGGATGGGGGCGGGCGGAGCTTCGGCGAGGCAGGCCGAGAGGGGTGCGGCGCGACGCGCCTCATGACAAAACATGACATTTCATGACATCCCGATGGAGTGGGCCCTGCAACCGTGCCGTGCCGCGTCTGTCGAAATCCGGCCATTGGCTCATCTGCTCCGGGCCGTATGGCGGTATAAGGCGGTCGAGGTGCGCGCTGGCCGGGACGGCATGCCGGCGGCGTACCGGGGAGGGTTGCCGAATGTCTGACTCCGTGCATCCCGGCTGGGCCGTTTACGACCTGGACCGACTGCTGGCCAACCTCGCCGCGATTCGCCGCCGGTGCGCACCCGGCCAGTCCTTCATCGCGGCGCTCAAGGGCAACGCCTACGGCCATGGCGCGGTTCCCGTGGCGCGGGCGCTAGAGGGCGAGGGGCTGGCGGCGTTCATGACCGGCTCCTATGACGAAGCCTGCCGGCTGCGTTCGGAGGGGCTTCGCACGCCGGTCGTCATGTTCGCGGGCGCACTGCCGGAGGGCTTGGCCGACCTGATTCGCGCCGGGCTGGTGCCGACAATCGTGGACCGGGCGGGCGCCGAGGCCGCGGCGCGCGCGGCGGCGGCAGGCGAAACCGTCCCGGTCTATGTCAAGGTCGATGCCGGGCTGGGGCGGCTCGGCGTGCCGCTCGAGGAGGCCGAAGGCTTTCTTGTGGACCTCGCTGCCATGCCGGGCCTCGAGGTGCAGGGGCTCTATACGCATCTGCCTTTCGGCGACGCGCGCGGACGCGACTGGGCAGGGCAGAGGTTCGCCGCTTTCGATTCTCTCCTTGCGCGCCTCGAAGAGCGCGGGCTGGCGCCGCCGGTCACGCAGGCCGGCGCCAGCGCCTCCGTCGCCGCCGGTTTGGCCGACCGGGGCAATGCGGTCTGCGTCGGCCACCTGCTCTACGGCCTGTCGCCCTTCGCCGATGCCTCAGTCGCGGACCTGTCGGCGTTCCAGCCCGTTCTGGCGGAGGTCGGCAGCCGGCTGGTGCAGGTCTCCGACCATCCGCAGGGCAGCGATATCGCGATCGCCGGCAGCTACGGGATTCGCCGCGGCCGCCGCACTGGCGTCGCGCCCGTCGGCGCCGCCCAGGGCCTGGCCCGGCCCGCGCCGGGCAGCCGGCCGGAGGCGCTCATCCGCGGCCGGCGGGCGCCGGTCCTGGCCGTGTCGCTGGAGCATCTGACCCTGGACCTCTCCGATGTCGAGGACGCCGCAGTCGGCGATGCCGTGCTGCTGCTCGGCCGGGACGGAGAGGCGGCGATAGGGCTGGACGAGTTCGCCGGTTGGTCCGGGAGGCGGGAGCTCGATGCGGTGCTGGCGCTCTCCGGCCGGCTGGCCGCGCATTATCGAGGCGCAGGTGGCGGGATTACTCGTATTTGAGCGGCTCGGCGAGGTCGGCCGGGGCGATGGTGGCGACATAGGCCAGGATCGCGTCGATGTCGGAGACCGTGATCTCCAGCGGTGCGATGGGCGATGGGCGCGCCTCGTCGAAGGGCGGCGTGACGCCGGCGACCTGCGTGAAGGACGGATGCGGGTTCAGCGTGAAAAACGCCCGGAAGCGCCGCTGCCAGTCGCCGAGCGTGCGCAGCATGGCGAAGGAGGGCGTGGAGCCGATGCCCGCCATGCGGTTCTTCGGCCCGACCACATGGCAGCGCCCGCAATGAACCAGCGACAGGCGCTCGCCGGCCATCGCGTCGCCCGTGACCGCCGGGGCCTGCACCACCGGCTTCGGGCCCGCCGCCGGCTCGTAGAGCGGCTTCCCGCCCGGCGCAAAGGCCGCCACGGTGCCCTGGCCGATATCGGAAACGAGCCAGTCGAGGAAGCGTTCCGCCAGTTCCGTGCGCGGGCCTCCGCCGGGGCCGGCAAGATAAATGGTCTCTCCGCGCCGGAAGACCGGTTGGCCCCCCTCCACCGCCGGACCGATCGATACGTCCGCCTCGATGCCCGGTTCGAGCGGCACCGGGGTCGTCCGGATGCTCGTCTTCAGCGAGAAGCGCGGCAGCATGTGCTTCAGCAGCCCGCTCTCGATCAGCTCCGGGCTCGCCACCACCGTTATACGGCGTTCCTCCGCGTGCGCGCCGGCCACCGCAAGCATCAGCAATGCGGCCAGCCCGAGTGTCCGCCGAATCGACATAACCGTCCCTCCCGCGCCGAGGAAGGATGCAGCCTAGCAGCCGCGCGGACTTTGCGGGGAGTCTTCGCTAAACTCCGCTAAACTCGAACGAAGAGGCAGGAGGAGGTTCCGATGAGCGGCGATTTCAACATGTCGATGCGCAAGTTCCTGAAACAGGTCGGGGTCACCTCGCAGCAGGCGATCGAAGAGGCGATGCGCAATGCCGGGCCGGCGCAGACGGAAGGCAAGAGCTTCACCGCTCGAATAGTGTTGACCGTTGACGAGCTCGACCTCACTCACAGCGTCGAGGGGCGCATCGACGGGAAGGCGGGATGACCGCAACGCGCGAGGACGTTCTGGAGGCGCTGAAGGGAGTTACCGATCCGGTCAGCGGGCAGGACCTCGTCTCGGCCGGCCCGGTGCGGGCGCTGACGGTGGATGCCGGCACGGTGCGGTTCGTGCTGGAGATCGACCCGGCGCGCGCCGAGCTCATGGAGGGCGTGCGCGCCGAGGCCGAGGCCGCCGTGCGCGCGGTGCCCGGCGTTGAGCTGGTGTCCGCCGTGCTGACCGCCCACCGCAACGCCCCGCCGGGGCCGGAACTCAATATCGGCCGCCGGTCCGAGCCCGCCGGACCTCAGCAGATTCCGGGCGTGGACCGCATTGTCGCCATCGCATCGGGCAAGGGCGGCGTCGGCAAGTCCACCGTGACCGCCAATCTCGCCGCGGCGCTGGCCGCCGAGGGACGCCGTGTCGGCCTGCTCGATGCCGATGTCTACGGGCCCTCGCAGCCGCGAATGCTCGGCGTCTCCGGCCGCCCTGCTTCGCCCGACGGCAAGACCATCCTGCCGTTGCGCAACCACGGCGTCACCATGATGTCCATCGGGCTGATGACGCGCGAGGACGAGGCGGTCGTCTGGCGCGGGCCGATGCTGATGGGCGCGCTCCAGCAGATGATGAACCAGGTGCAATGGGGCGCGCTGGACGTACTGCTGGTGGACCTGCCGCCCGGCACGGGCGATGTGCCCATGACACTCTCGCAGAACGCCGAGGTCACCGGCGTCATCGTCGTCTCCACCCCGCAGGACGTGGCGCTGCTCGACGCCCGCAAGGGCGTGGACATGTTCCGCAAGATGTCCGTGCCGATCCTCGGCATGATCGAGAACATGTCCACGCATATCTGCTCCAATTGCGGACATGAGGAGCACCTGTTCGGCCATGGCGGCGTGCGCGCCGAGGCGGAGAAGCTCGGCATCCCGCTGCTTGCGGACATTCCGCTGGCGCTCGGCATCCGGCTCGCCTCCGACGGCGGCGCACCCATCGTGGTATCGCGGCCCACCTCGCCCGAGGCGATGGCCTTCCGCGGCATAGC
>MPNF01000241.1 GCA_002238885.1 Alphaproteobacteria bacterium bin95
AAGCCCGGCTCCAGGCGCTGGTCGATACCTTCGATGCGCAAACGGTGATGGCCGCGTGCGAGGCGGTGCTGGACGGCGCTGAGCGGCGGTCGCGGGCCGAGGTCGAGACATGGAAGGAGGGCGTGTTCCACGGCGAGGCGTTTCTCGACGATGACGGACACGGCAGGCACGATATCGCCATCCGGGCCACGGCTACCGTCCGCGCGGGCGAGGTGACGGTGGACCTGAGCGCGTCGGATCCGCAGAGCACCGCTTTCGTCAACTCCAGCCATGCCAATACGATTTCGGCGGTCACGCAGTCTTTCGCATATCTGATCGACCCGGAGATCCCGAAGAACGAGGGCGCGTTCCGCCCGCTGACGGTCAAGCTGAAGGAAGGGACGATCGTGTGGGCCGAGGACGGCCTACCGGTCACCATGTGCACCTCGCATTGCGGCAACGAGATCATCGAGGCCGTCATAACGGCGCTCGCGCAGTCCTGTCCGGCGCGCACCATGGCGGGCTGGGGCCGCCGGCTGCGCATCGCCATCAAGGGCCGGGATCCGCGCAACGGGCGCAGCTTCATCTGGCACATGTTTTACGCACGGCCCGGCGGCGGCGGCTCGCCGGGCGGGGACGGCTGGCACTCGGTCGGCGAATGGCACTCCGCCGGCGGGCTGAAATTCGGCAGCGTCGAGGTGGCGGAGGTCCGTTTCCCGCTGCACATCGCGCGCCACGAATTCCGTCCGGGTTCCGGCGGCGTCGGGGAATACAGGGGCGGCTGCGGCGCCGAGCTGGAGCTGCGCGTCGAAACCGAGGAGCCTGCCGTCGCCAACACCGCGGGCGACGGCGTGCGTTACGGCGCACGCGGCATACTTGGCGGCAGCGACGGGATGCCGCACCGCTATATCCACCACGGCTCGGGCGGCGGGCGCGTGCTGCCGAGCAAGCTGGTGGGCATCGAGGTGGCGCCGGGCGACGTGTTCGAGGTGCTGTCCGGCGGCGGCGGCGGCTGGGGCGATCCCGCGCTTCGCTCCGAAGCCGCAGCGGAGGAAGACCGGCTGGACGGGGTCGCCTGAACCGGGAACGCGCGCGCTACAGCCCGATACGCAGGCCGGCGAGAAGGATAGCCTCGGCGCCTCGGCCCGCATTGTGGCCCGGCTGACGGCTCAACACAGCGCCGACCCGCCAGACCGCGTCGGGCGAGAATTCCTCCATCCAGTCGATGCCGAAATCGATCTGGCGGCCCGAGGGTTCGAGGCCGACGGGAACCCGTCGACGTTGCACGGTCCCTTCCGGCGTCCGCCCGACGGGGAGGGAAAGCCTGAGGCTTCCGTTCTCGACGCGGAGCGGCTGTTGCACGGAAAGCCTCAGCGTCCCGTTCGCAAGCGGGCGTGCAGCCTCTGCCGAAAAGGCTGAACTGAAGGCGCTCTTGCCGCCGTCGGCCAGCATTCCGTCCGCGGCATCCGGCGTTGCCCGCCCGAATTCCGCGGCCAAGTCGAAGCGCCAGCCGTCGGCGTCGAATGCGCCCGACGCGCCGACGAAATTGAGGCTCGAAGAGAGCCTGCCGAAGGCGCCTTTGGCGCTTGAGCCGAACAGGGCGTCGGTTTCCCTGATCCAGCCCGCGTGAAGGCCGGCCGGCGCGTGCGGCGGCTGCCATGCGAGTGTGATCCCGTGCGTGTCGCCTTCCATCGTGCGGACGCCGGCCTCGCCGCCGGAGCCGGCCGAGGCGAAGGCGGCGAGCACCGTATTCCCGAGTCGGGCTTTCGCCGTTGCGGTGTGCGGCGCAAGGCTCATATGCCCGGTGCCGGTTGTGCCGAAGCCGAACTGCAGGCCGCTCCCGGCCGGGCCGGCGCCTTCGGCCAGCGCGGTTTCGCCTTCGCGGGAAACGATCGCTCCGGCGCCGTCCCCGTCCCGTTTGGCAAGCCATCGGTAGAGGCGCGTCGCCAGACCCGCTGGCGCCGGTTCGCGAACGAAATGCCCCGCATCCACCCAGAACGGCGCGTTGAGCGTGTCGAACAGGGCAATCTGCTGCCCTGCAAGGCTTCGGCGCATTCCGTTTCCCATGGCGTTGCCGGGGGAGATCTGGCTGAATTGCGCCGGCGGGCCGCCATTGACCACCTGATTGCCCATTACGAACGACATCATGCCGACCGGGGCCGTGGCGGCATCGAGGTCCATGAGCCCGCGTCCCAATATCGAGGACAGCTCGCAGTCGGACAAGTCGCCGTCGAGGTCGAGATAGTCAGGGCAGGAGCCGCCCGAGGGAACGCTGTCGGGCGTCACCCGCGCCGTTTCGTAGAGGCGCGTGAGCAGCTCCTCGTTCGCCATCTGGCTGCGGAACCAGTGCTTCATCACCGCCAGCCCGCCGGTCACGAAGGGGGCTGCGAATGAGGTTCCGTTCCATGTGCCATAGCCGCGAAATATCTGGCCCGGTTCCGAACCTTCTTCGAAGGTGGCCACCCGTATTCCCTGGCCGGGAGCGGCGATACACCACTTCGCGGCAATGCCGCAGCGGTTGGAGAAGGAAGCGATACGGCCCCCGCTGTCCGTCGCGACGACAGCTACGACATGGGTGCGGAGGGAAGTCTCCAGCACGGGCAGCCCCGCATAAAGCGCCGGCGAGGTAGCGTCGAGCCTGCCTCCGACGCAATTCGGCTCGGGGCTTTCGCACTTGCGTCCATTGTGGTTGCCGGCCGCGACTATCAGAATCGTCTTGCCGGTCGGTGTGCCCGTCTGGGCCAAGGTCTGGATAGCCGGATCGTAGAGAGGCCCGAAGGTCTCGCCGACATAGTTCTCAATGAGGCCCCTGACGCTGAAGCTCATATTCACGAAATCGGGCGATGTCGTGAGCGCGGAGAACTGGTCCGCCAGCTCATCGACCCGGTCGTCAACATCCGCTACTGGCGTTCCCACGTAGTTCAGGTTCGGATCGGTGGTGCCGAGGGGGACCGCGCGCATTTCGAGACTGTCGATTCCCCAGGCGATGCCGTGGAAGTCTGCTTGTCGTATGCGCGGCAGGTCGGCGTAGCTCGGGAAAGGCTGGTCGCGCCGCGCAGCGATGACGCTTGCCACGGGCGTGCCGTGTTCCTTGTCGGTATCGGTATCGCCGGTCTTCGTAACGATGCTCGAATCGAACTCCCAATGCCCGTCGTCGATGCCGTCGTCGATTACGGCGACCCTGGCGCCGTCCCCGGGGGCGGTTCCCGCGCCGTCGCGCGCTGCGATCCGCTCGTAGGCGGCGGCGGCCTTGACCGCAGCGAGCCCCCACGTCCTTCTGTATTCGCAATCGCCGGCGTAGCCGCTTGCAGGACGGTCCACGCAACTGCGGGGCGCGCTCGGGCCGCTGCCCCCGCCGCTGCCGGTCGCCGACGCACCGCCGCCCCCTCCGCCGCAGCCGGCCGCCAGCGCGGCCAGGGCGACCGCAACAGCTAGGCGCAATCTTGCCACGATGATGGACATATCGGATACCGTCGATTATCGCGATTGCATTATTGGATACGCGGGTGCAGCGCAATCTTTCCGCGCTTGCGCCCGGGCATCGGCCAAGCCACGATGGCGGCTGACGTCCAGCCGATAAGCGGGAACATTGAACGGGGTCTCCATGCCGCTCGCATCCAGGCGCTACGAGGTTGCCGACATGATGGCGGCACAGGAATTCTATCACAGCCGGGGCTGGACCGACGGCTTGCCGGTGGTGCCGCCGACTGACGAAGCGGTCGAAGCCTGTCTGGAATGGGCGGGCCTGCCGCCGGCCCATCTGGTGGGTGTGGAGCCGGTCCGCGCCCGCGCCATCACGGCCGAAAAGCTTGCGATCAACGCAGTTATGGCGGGCTGCCTGCCGATGCATTTCCCGGTGGTCGTTGCGGCCTTCACGGCGATGCTGCAGGAGCCTTTCCTGCTGCACGGCGCGACCGCCAGCACGGGCGGCTGCGCGGTGCTGGTCGTCGTCAACGGGCCGATTGCGGCCGAGATCGGCATGGACGCGACCTTCAACGCGCTCGCCTCCAGCGACCGCGCCTCTACGGTTGTCGGCCGGGCGCTGCGCCTCTGCCTCATCAACATGATGGATGTCCGCCCCGGCGCCATCGACCGCTCGGTGCTCGGCCACCCGGGCAAGATCAGCTATTGTCTTGCCGAGGACGAGGCGGGCTCGGAATGGCTGCCGCTCGCTGAGGAGCGCGACATGCCCGTCGGCGCCTCCTGCGTGACCGTGATGGCGGCCGGCGCGCCGCGCCAGTTGATGAACGAGTGGACGACTGTTCCGGAGGAGATTCTGGACACCTTCGCCTCCGAGATACGCGCCAACATGCGCCACTATTCGATCTGGCCGGGCAACTACGCCATCGTCGTGCCGCCGCAACTGCGCGCCCACTTCCACTCCGCCGGCTGGTCGAAGGCCGATGTTCGCGCCTATGTCTTCGAGAAGGCGCGTATCCTGCGTTCGGAGTGGGCCGACTGCGGCAAGGGCGCAGTGGTGCGGGATCGGGGGGGCTGGGAATACACCGCGCTCTCCGGCCCGGAGGACCTGCTGGTGATTGCTGCAGGCGGGGCGGCGGGGCGTGGTGGTGATGGCGGCAGGCGGGCCGGGGGGCGGCTTCGGCGCCGTCATCCCGCCCTGGCTCGGGCCCAAGAGCCGGGCTGTCACGGTCGCGATCGGCGCCTGCGTCGATTGCGAGATTCCATGAGGCGAACGATTTAGGAAGAGAGGTGAGGCATGCGGGTACTCGATCCGTCGCATGAGGAAGGGGCTGTGGGCTTTGCGCTTGCAACCCGCCTGGCGGCGCTGGAAGGCGCGACCGTCGGAGTGATCTCGAACGGCAAGGAAGGCACCAAGGGCTTCTTTGCGGCGTTTGAGCAGGTAATGAAGAATCGCTACGGCGTCGGCGAAGTCGTGCTGCGCACCAAGTCGAATTACAGCGCGCCGGCGGATGCGGGCCTGCTGGAGGAAGCGAAGAGCTGGGATGCGCTCGTCGCCGGCATTGGCGATTGAGGCAGCTGCTCGTCGTGCAGTTTGCATGACGCGGTTGCAGGAGAGCGCATCGGGGTGCCGTCAGCCGGCATCATGACGGAAACGTTCGTGAGCGCGGCGGAGCTGATGGCGCGCGTGCTCGGTGCGGAGGACTATCCCTTCGCGGTGATCGAGCATCCGATCAGCAGCGCCGATCAGGCGGCGCTCGCCGCCCGCGCCGAGCGCGCTGCCGCGGACTGCGCCCGACTGCTTCTGGGCGCGGACGGGTAGAGCGCCGCCCTACGAAGCCCGGTTCGGGCTCGCTGTCGTTTATCTTGGCGGCGAGCCGGACTCCGCTTGAAATGCGTCCCACGTCGCGCGGGTCCCGTTTTAGAAGGTCCCGCTCATCTGCTCTATGCGCGCCCGCACTTCCCCGGGGGACGCGCCCGTCTGGCGCAGGCTTTGCAGCGTCAGCGCGCGGTCGCGCTTGGCGAGGCGCCGGCCGCTTGCATCGGTCAATA
>MPNF01000242.1 GCA_002238885.1 Alphaproteobacteria bacterium bin95
ACCCCGATTCCGGGCCCTGGCCGGCTGCTCTCTACCGCCTGTCGGCCCAGGGATTTACGAGCCGGACGCCCCTCGCCTCGAAGTCGATATCGGCTAGCCCCGGCGTCGAGAGCGCATCCAGCAGGCTGCGGTGTTCGCCGCCCAGCCGCCGGTAGTCCTCGATGCCGAGCAGCACATATGCGGGCCGGCTCCGGTCGGTGACAAAGACGGGTCCGGCTTTCGCGGCCCTCTTCGCACGGGCGACATCCCGGTTGAGTTCGCGGCTGGTGACGGTGATGACGGTCACGGGCGAACTCCGCAGCGGGTCCAATAGGGAAGCTACATGTTGCGGGCTCCGGTGCAAGCGGATTGCGGGGAACCTCAAAGCCCATGCGCAATCCGCCGCGTCCGGGGGGATCACCCGGACGCAATGCCTCGAACCGCTCGGCGTGAGCGCGACAGGGCCCGCCGGAGGCCCCGGTGTCACGCGCCAGCCGCTCTCCCGGCTTGTCAACGGGCGCGTGGGCATTTCGGTGGATTTGGCGATCCGGCTGTCGAGAGTGCCCGGCCTAAGCCCGGAGACCTGACATATGGCCCGCAGTCTCTTGCAAGGCCTGGGGGCGCTGAGACTGGGTTTCGCTAGAGCGCTTCGCGGCGTAAAGAGCGCTTATTGGCAAGCAGAACAACGGCAGGAATACTCTTACGACGGTCAACTTCATTCTATTGCGGACCGTCCTAGAGCCCGCCTATACTCTCTTTTCGCGCCATTTTCTGCCAGTAATCGTAATGATAAACCGTAAAAAAGAGCTTCACATCGTCCCCGGCATCGGGAATTCGAATGCCAACGCGCCGACCGTCCATTTCCGTTTCCGAACCACCATCGTGAACGAATTTAAGGTCGTGCTTACTTGCTCTTTCCATTGCTTCGACCACTGCCGCCCTAGAGAGCCGCGAGCCGTATTTGTCATGATGATATCTACACAGCAAAACAATATTCCCCGCATGGCGTGCGCCACCTCCATCTACTGGATCCACATGGTGCGCTTCGACAATGCGCCGCCGCATCTCCGCCCCCTCAACGTAACTTCCCGCGGGAGCCAACTTGTCCGGGCGTTGCAAGCACAGGCATATCTGGCAATGGCTCACATATTGCTCCGATTTTAACTGCTCGATCTGTTCCGCCTCTTCGACCGGCGTGGCGCGCCTCCTGCTGCCCTCATTTCGCGTTCCTGGGCGCGACGCGGGGTAAGACGATCTCCGCCGCTCCTCTTTGCTGCGAATCGCGCTTGGTTTCGGGCGATTCTTCTCTGGGTCCGGTTCCCATCTCGAATGTCCATCCTTTGACTCAACAACCGGCTTGCCTCCTTCTAAAGGTTTGCTTCCCCCATCTTCGTTGTCACGACCAGAAATAGTAGCCTCGCTCTCGTTTCGCGGAAAAAATAGATTCGGGTTTTCTCTTACTTCTATCTCCAGCGCCTTTTCCAGACTCAAGAAATATATTGGCGGGGTATTCGGTTTAAAAACTAACTGCGCAGCAATTGCTTCGTAAAAAACTCCAGAACTCTCTTCTTGATTTCTTGCAACCCAGAATACTCCGGTATCTGGATCGAACCCCGCATTAACTGTCTCAAAGTAGGTATTTCCTCGAAAACGATATTGAGCTTCTACTGTGTCGGCGAGCATTACTTCCTTGATGTCATTCACATGTTCGCGCCAATTATTCCGTATATCATCAGAATTGACACCAAGTTGAGCCATTCTCTTGTAAATACTCTGGGCAAACGACCTTCTCTTTATTGGCAATAATTTCACCATCAAATCTTTATCAACTTCTACTGTACCCTGTCCGGAGACTTTCGTCGGCAAGCCGATAGCTTCTCGGATAGAATGTAAACCCCAATGCTTCAATATTTCAAAGACAGGGCTTTGAACATTTTCGACCCTGTCGACGATGATGAATACCGAAGCATCTCTTTCGATAATCGAATTCGATAGTCCAGCGTCGTCGAGATAGATTCGCCGCCTGTGATTCAGCGCTTCTTCGACAGAAACAATACCAATTCCTTTCTTTGATCTAACGAGCATCACAGGAATATCCGTATGGGATCTTGGCCAATTTCCCAATTTTGGAGCGAGTGCTATATGGCGAACCACACAGTCGATATGCCGTCTAAGGGTTGCTTCACCTTGTTCACGCAGCCAATTGAAAAATTCCCGACTGGTTCGGGCGGTTGGTCGTGCGGATGTCACGCCGGCTTCGCGGTAAAGGTTCTGGCCATCCGTGGACAGCCCTGCAGCGTCGATTTGCGTCTTCCATTCACCCCAATGGTCGCCCCTGTTTCCCTTGAACGCTAATTCCTTGGGAGCCCGGGGTTCGCCGTGAACCGGAATGATGGATTTGCAAGATAGGCGCTCTCGGTAGTCGTCTCCCGGATCGGTCATCGACATGAAGCGGAGAAGGCGGGATTGCAAGGCATTGAAGTGGCCGGCATCGGCTTCAAATGTGTCCAGCATCACTTCCGCTGTTGGGGTAGACAGCGGGCAGCATAGTTTATCAAGTGCGTTGGTCCGGTTTCCATCGGAGAGTACGAACCGGGGCAGCAAGGCTAACCTATCATTGTCCTTGTTCGACCGGACGAGCCGCTCCCGGAGTTGGATCGTTCCGTCCTGCGCCCGTGCAGGGAGAGAAAGCTCCATCCGCCCAAGCTCGAGGCCTATACGGTGCTCAGCGCAAAGCGTCTTCAGATCGGCCTCGAATTGCCGGAGTGCATCCACAGTCTCCTTACAGGCTGTAGCGCCAATGGCGAATACGGCAAGACGCTGGTGAACCCAGGCTTCGAGTTCCGCCGGCGACGGATCGCGTCGGACATTGATTCCACGTTTCCGGACCTTCGCCTTGTGCAAGCCGAGTACTTCTCGATGCGGCCGATAAATCGAATCGCTCAATATCCGAGCAACACGAGAAGATGACGGCTCGCAAAGCTCTTCCTGTCGCCTGAGCCCGCCGTCCGCGTCCGGCCATATGGTCAACTTCGTCAGCGCTGACCGCTCCCGAGCGCCAATACTGTCCCAAGCCGAGCACAGCCATTTCCAAAATCGGTGGCGGATTAACTCGTCAGCTCCGTTAAGTGTTCTCGCCTCTAGAAACTGCCGCATTGTAAATGTATCCAAGTTCCATCGCGGCCGCTTGAATAGGCGATGCGTTGCCAAATCGGGATGTATCGTCGGCGGCACCTGCAACCCTGGAACACCGTTGGGCAACTGAGCATCACGGTACAAATCTTGAAATTTTTCAATCGTCCCTTGGGCATCAGGGAGCTGTATCGCCTCTTGAATGGAAGCCTCTCGATCTTTCTTATCTTTCGAATCAATAGACAGCCAATCGTCGATAGTGTTCAAATAAGCACGCACCAAAGGCAGTTGTAGCAATTCGTTTTCCAAACTCGGCAAGGAAGTAAACCAGCTATTCTCTACTCCAGAAATTAGATCAATTGCATCGGTAGCTTCGAAAGTTACAAAAGCATTGCCAAAACCAGGCGTATTTTTGTCCGCCAGAAGCGCTACAATCCGCGGATGAACGTCAGGGTGAAGCTGTCTTTCAGATCGTGGACAAATCAAAGATAGCGAAGAATCGGAAACGCGAGAGTTTTCTAATGATTCCGGTATAATGAACCGATATCTTGCCTTCTGACCTAGTCTCTCGCGAATGGCTTTCCGATATAAAGCGGCATAGCGTTTGTCTCGCTTAGCCATTTTTCTCATGACGTCAAGCCAGCCGATAGTCGGGCAATCGCCGCGGTTTGCTAATTCGGACAATAAATCCCTAACGATTTCATGCTTTGCTAGTGATTGCTCATTCGGAACCAATGGACTCAGCCCGGCTGCACTCCATATCGGGACTGCATAACGAGCAATGGCATCTACAAGCAGTCTCTCGCATTGCGAACGCAATACTTCGTTCATGGTCTCGTTCGGGGCGGGACGGTGTCGGGCATTGTCAGATACGAACGGCGCATTGAAGGTAGCCGCATGTCCTGTCAGTGTATCTCCATCGCGTGGATAACCAATGGGGTAGCGATATTGGCCATTGCCGACCAAAGGCTTTCCTCGCCTGTCGGTCAGCCATGAAACTTCCACAAAATAACGATTGCCACGCTGGAAATATTCGGCGACTGGGTGTTTCAATTGCTCGTTCAAAGGCAGTAAACGGCGAATTGCAACTTCATGTATTGGCTGTGGCAAGTCGGGAATGCGGCCAGTAATGTCACATCGCCTACCGAATATTTCTATTCCTCTTAATGTTTTCGGCAATTTTCTCAGTCGTTTGCAGGAAAAAACAAATTGAACTTCGCCAAAATTCCAATGACGTAGCGTAATATTGTACTGAGGAACTATATCGGGTGATATAATCCCGCAGAATTGCTCTGGAATCTGTGTACATGCGGTTTTGAATAGTGTATCGATGTCATGGTCTAGTATTCTAGGGAGGGTGATTGATTCGCCTACCGGGACGGTAATCTCATTAGCCCGGTAATACACGACGATTCGACACCCGACGGCCGGCGCCTGTTGGTCAGGTTTCGGTGTAGGCCATGCACCGGGCCTCGGGTTGTTGTCAGGACCGTTGGCATACAGTGTCTGCACCGTGTTCGCGCCGCCGGAAGATATACGAATCCGGTCTCCAATCGTGAATGCTGTTTTCAGGCCGTGGTTCTTGACTCCGATCTTGCCGTGCTTTTTGGGAACTTTGTCTCCTGCGCCTTGAAGGACGCTCAGGCGTTCCCATCCGTCGGATGTGACCGGCGCACCGTTACCCTCGCAAACAAGGCGATCTCTCTCAAAGGAGATGATGGTGCGGGTCGCGCCCTCATCGAGATCGTTCTGGATGAGTTCTGCGATCAAATCGTTTCGGTCGAGACCCTGAAGAAAATTCCAGATGATCGGCGTTGCATCGACCTTTGTGATAAATTCGGCGGAGTCGTCATCGATCATACCGCTGCCAATGCTGGAACTTATATCCATGGCTCCCCGGTTTCAAAACGGAACAATATCTGAGCGGTAGCAGACCGGGGCCCCATTCCCCCTGCCAAGATGTTCCCCCTTCTCGTATTGGAATATTATTGCTCGGCTTCCAGCCGGGCAAGGGGTTTTCCGCTGCGCCCAGTTGAGGCGCTCCCGGCGGCGGGGCAGGGACCGGACATCCTTCTTCGATATGGCCGGCAGGTCCGCCCACCCGCCGAATTTGCTATAGCCGCCGGGCATCGTTCCAGCTGCTGGACCGGGGCGCGTTTGCGCCTGCCGGGGCCGGCCATTCCGGCGAAAGGGTTTCCCCATGTTCGGTTGCTTCTTCCCCAGCCCGCGCGCGTTCGGCATTTCGGCGGTGGCGTGGGCGTTCGCCGCGCTGCTTTTCTGGTATCTCGTCGCCGGGGACTGGGGCGACCCGACCGGGCTTTCGGGCC
>MPNF01000243.1 GCA_002238885.1 Alphaproteobacteria bacterium bin95
TGGCGCGACGCCCAGGCGCCGATCCGGCTGCCGCGCTCCCGGCTCGCGAAATAGGCGTCGGAGACGGCGTCTTCCGCCCGCGAGACCTGCCCTTCGACCCGCAATTGCCGGTCCAGCACGCGCCAGTGGAAGGTCAGCGCCGCGAGCGGCCGGGCCGCGAGTTCGCGGCCCTTCCGGCTCTCATAGTTGGTGTAGAAGACGAGCCCTTCCGGCTCGACCGCCTTCACCAGCACGATGCGGCAGGACGGCATGCCGTCCGCGCCCACAGTGGCAAGCGCCGCAGCGTTGGCGTCCACCGGCTCGCAGGCCTCGGCTTCCTCGATCCAGCGCCGGACGGCGAGCACCGGATTCCCGCCGATTTCGTCCTCAGCCGCTCCATGCATCTCTTGACGAAACGCCCCCGGCGCACCTTATTGATGAGTGGATATCCACAATAGGCCGGGCTGCCGCCGAGGCAAGCGCGCGGTTCCGGTCGGAACAAGGGGCGGTCTATCGATGAAACAAGTTATCGCCGTTGCGGCAGCCGTCTTCCTGCTGGCCGCCTGCGGCCCCGACCAGGGCCCAAAGCAGACTCTCGGCACCATTATCGGCGGCGTCGGCGGCGCGGTCCTCGGCAACGAGGTCGGCAAGGGCCGCGGACGCAAGGTGGCCATCGCCGCCGGCACGCTGCTCGGGGCCATGCTCGGCAGCAGGCTGGGCAGGGACCTGGACGAAGCCGACCGTATCACCGCCGAGCAGACGACGCAGGGCGCGCTGGAACGCGGGCGCGTCGGCAGCCGGACGGAGTGGGAGAACCCCGACAGCGGCAATTCCGGCTGGGTCGTGCCGACGCGCACCTGGCAGGAGGATTCGGGCCAGTATTGCCGCGAATTCCAGACGGGCATCATCGTCGGCGGCGAGGAGCAGACCGCCTATGGCACGGCCTGCCGCCAGCCGGACGGTAGCTGGAAGATCGTCCAGCCCGCGGCCTGATGCGCGATCCCTATGCGGCGCTCGATTGCCCGCGCGATGCCGACGCCGGGACGCTGAAGCGGGCATACCGGCGCATCGTCAAGGAGAACCATCCGGACCGTAATCCGGGGGATGCGAGGGCCGAGGCGCGGTTCAAAGAGGCCGCCGCCGCGTGGGACCTGCTGGGCGACCCGGACAAGCGCGCCCGCTTCGATCGCGGTGAGATCGACACCGAGGGCCGCGAGCGGGCGCCTTTTGGCGGCTTCGGCAGAAATGCCGGATTCGATCCGGGTGACCTGTTCGGCGACATCTTCTCCGGTTTTCGCAATCGTCCGCGGCGCGGCGCCGATACACGCTACCGGGTTTCGGTGCCCTTCCTCGACGCCGTGAAGGGCGGCACGGTGCGACTCTCACTGAAATCGGGGCGGAGCATCGCACTCAGCGTGCCGCCGGCAACCGAAGACGGCGCACGGCTGCGCCTCGCCGGTCGGGGCGAGCCCGGCGCTTCCGGTGGCCCGCCGGGCGATGCGGAGGTCGAGATCGCAGTCGAGCCGCATGGCTGGTTCCGCCGCGAGGGACGCACGATCCTGGTCGATCTGCCCGTCTCGCTCGCCGAGGCCGTCCGGGGCGGCAAGGTGCGCGCGCCGACGCTCGATGGCCCGGTGACGGTGCGGATTGCGCCGATGACGAGTTCCGGCGCGCGGCTCAGGCTGAAGGGCAAGGGCGTGCCCGACCCTGCGGGAGGCGCGCGCGGCGACCAGATCCTGCGTGTCATGATCCAGCTTCCGCGCGACCCGGACCCGGCGCTCGCAGACGCCGCCGAAGACCGCGCCGACGCCGACCCCCGCGTCGAAGCCGGAATGGCCTGACGCGGGGCGGTGTCCGGACGACCGCTCAGTCGTCGTCCACCTCCGGCATCAGCACGAACTCCGGATAGGCCTCGATGCCGAGCTCGGCCGCATCCTGGCCGAGTTGCTCCACGGTGTCGGACACGCGCGCGCCGAGCGTGTGTTTGAGGCCCAGCCAGATGAGCAGCGAGGCGCCGAACACGAACGCGCCGACGGCAAGCACGCCGGTCAGCTGGACCAGCACGTCGCCGCCCGCGGCGATGCAGACCGCCATCGTGCCCCAGACGCCGGCGAAGAGATGCGCCGGGATCGCGCCCACGACATCGTCGATCCGCAGGACCTCCAGCAGCTTCAGGCCGGCCACCGTGACCGCGCCGCCGACCAGGCCGATAACGACCGCCCAGTAATGTTCGATGATGTCCGGCCCGGCGGTGATCGCAACCAGGCCGCCAATGGCGCCGTTCAGGCCCGCCAGCAGGTCGATGCGCCCGAACAGCGGCCTCGCCAGCGCGAGCGCCGCCAGCACGCCGGCGGCGGCGGCGAGATTGGTGTTGGCGAGGATATTGGCGAGCGCGACGGCGTCCGCCGCGCCGCCGAGGGCCAGCTGCGAGCCGCCGTTGAAGCCGAACCAGCCGAGCCAGAGGATGAAGACGCCGAGGGTGACGACCGGCACGTTCGACGGCGGCGTGGCCCTCGCGCTGCCGTCCGCGCGAAATTTATGTCTCCGGGGCCCGACGATCACGGCGCCCGCTAGCGCCGCCCAGCCGCCGGTCGAATGGACGATGGTGGAGCCGGCGAAATCCTGGAAGCCCATCTGGGCGAGCCAGCCGCCGCCCCAGGTCCAGGCGCCGACGATGGGATAGATAATTGCGGTCAGGATGGCGATGAAGACGAAGAACGAGAACAGCTGGACCCGTTCCGCCAGCGCGCCGGAGACGATGGAGGCTGTCGTCGCCACGAAGACCATCTGGAAGAACCAGTCGGACATGACGGCGTAGCCGTTCCCGATCACGGCGTCCGCTTTCGATGCATCGCCGCCCAGCAGGGCTATCTCGTCGGCGGACGTGCCGTAGAGGAACGAGAAGGTCCCGATCCAGCCGCCCTCCTCGACGCCGACATACATGACGTTGTAGCCGAGGAAGTAGAAGGTGAGCCCGGCGATCGAATAGAGGCCGATATTCTTCAGGCAGATGACCGAGGCGTTCTTCGTGCGCACGGAGCCCGATTCGAGCATGGTGAAGCCGGCGCACATCCACATGACGAGCGCGCCCCAAACCAGGAAGGCGAAGCTGTCGAGGACGAATTTCGTCTCGGTCTCGACCGCCGCCTCGGCGGCATCGGGGTATAGCAGCAAGAGCGACGCCGTCAGGACGGCAAGGACCGCCGCAATCCGGGACAGGGCTGCAGGCGAACCGGGGGGCCACTTCCGGAAGAGGTGAAATCCGGAATTTTCCTTTGCGTGCCTCATGATTCCTCCCAGTGCGACAGGTCCTGCGGACCCCGATGAAGTTGCACCTCCGCAATTCCGGGCAAGTTCTGCCGCGGGCGCGCCGGTGGCCGGGTTCCGGTAATGGTGACAGCGTTGCGTGCTTCCGACTGAGAGTCCGCGGGACATTCGAGACATATGACTGTCTCCTCTCTCGCGGCGTCCATTCGCACGCCGGCCGGATGGGACTCCATTTCGTGCCGTCCGGCAAACGACCCTGGCGATATCGCATTACGGCCAAAGCGGGTCTGACGATTCGTCAATAGGCGACCCCGTCCCGGCCGTCAATCGCGTTTTCCTTGGTCCAGCGGGGTCATTGCGTATGGAAGGCGTCCTTCGGATTCCGTTCCGGGCAAGTTATGGTGGCGCGGCGATTGCGGCGGAGGCGGCGATGACGGACAGGGCGGCGTTCTACGAGGAGATCGGGGCGCGGAACCTGGCGCCGCTCTGGGAGGTCATGGCTGGGCTGATTACGCCCGAGCCAGTCAGCGCCTGCCGTCCCGCACTCTGGCGTTGGGACGAGGTGCGCGATTCTGTCATGCAGTCCGGCGGCATCATCAGCGCCGAGGAGGCCGAGCGTCGGGTTCTGGTGCTGGAGAATCCGGGCCTCAGGGGCACCTCGCGCATCACCACCTCGCTCTATGCCGGCCTGCAATTGGTGTTGCCCGGCGAGGTCGCGCCCGCCCACCGCCACAGCCAGTCGGCGCTGCGCTTCGTGGTCGAGGGCGAAGGCGCCTACACCGCCGTGGACGGCGAGCGCACCACCATGGCGGAGGGCGATTTCGTCATCACCCCGCACTGGACCTGGCACGACCACGGCAACGACTCCGACCGCCCGATGATCTGGCTCGACGGTCTGGACATTCCGATGGTGCAGTTCTTCGACGCCTCCTTCGCGGAGCGGCTCGGAGAAAGCCGCCAGCCGCTTTCGCGTCCCGAGGGCGACAGCCTCGCGCGCTACGGCCAGGGCCTGCTGCCGGTGGACCAGGAGCCCGGCTCTCTGGCCTCGCCGGTGTAATCCTACGAAAATCCGGTTGCCACTATCTAACTATTTGTAGAGCGTTGCCTGTCTCCCATGGAATGCCGGTTTTGCAACAGGTTCGGGTGGATGTCAAGAGCGATAGTCTTGTATAGCGGTGACAAGGATCGACAGGGATGGGTGAATTCTGTGGAAATTGGGGAACTGAAACGATAGATTCGTTGATTGACAGGAGTTGCAACCGTTCGTGTCGAGCATGTCGTGGGATGTGCCGGGAGCCTGCTACGGTGATGCATATAGGTTAGTGAAAAATGTTGGCGCCATGATGAACCGATTGTATCGCTATCGACGGGAAGGGGACAGGGGACGGTGAGGGGACCCGAGGGAAAGCGTCGGCAGCGCGCCGTTGTGATGACCGACCATGAGTGGGAGCGCATCGGGGCGCGCGCAAATGCGGCCGGCATGCCGGTCTCGCGCTACATCGCGCACCGGCTCGCAGGCCCGGCGGAGACGCCGCCGGCGGCGGTGGCGGACCCGTCGCCGGAACTGCTGCGCCGGGTGCTGCGGGAGGTAACGGTCCTGTCGCGGATCGAGCGGCAGCGCATGGCGGGCCGGGAGGACGAGAAAGAGACCTGGACGAAGATTGCCGCCCGGGTGGATGCGCAACTGGCGGCGGAGGAGGGCCTGGGATGAGGAAGGCGCGGCAGCGCACACTCTACTGCACGCCGGTGGAGAAGGCGACGATCCAAGCGGCGGCGGCGAAGCTGGGGGACCCGGTCTCCCGGTTCGTGATTGCAAGCGGTCTGCGCAATGCGGCGGCTCCCGGCCAGGGACCGGTCGGTGAAGCCCTGGTGCTGACCGGCGGGGAACAGCGGGCCCTGGTCGAGGGCGTGGAGAGGCTCATGGCGCTGGACGCGGCATTGCGTGAGCCCTTGCCCGGGATCGGGGTAACGGCGCTGGAGGCGCTTGCGTTCGTGCATCGCCGGCTGGCGGTCGAGACCGACCGTGCCCCGCCATCGGGGCCGGACGGTTCCGGCCCGCCCGGAAGCCTGTTCGACCGTTCGGGTCCGGCGGGAGGGAGACGGTGAGCCGCAAGCGCCCCGGTCCGAAGAGCAGGATTTCGGGGGTCCATCTGTCGGTCTCCTGCAAGGATACGGAATGGGCC
>MPNF01000244.1 GCA_002238885.1 Alphaproteobacteria bacterium bin95
CGCGCGCGCCATCTCTCGAATATCGAGGACTCGCTCGGCTTCAACACCGCGCTGCGCGCCTTCCTGATGGAGCACTCAGGCGCCCGCAGCAAGGCGGGGGAGATGTACGGGTTCTGACCCGAAAGGGGCCGCATCCTTGCCGGGTGCGGCCCCGATCGGTTCCAGCCGTTACGGCCTCAGCCCGCGGCGGCGAGCGCCCGGTCGAGGTCGGCGATGATGTCGTCGATATGCTCCAGGCCGATGGAGAGGCGCACATAGCCGGGCGTGACGCCGGTTGCCGCCTGCTCCTCTTCCGAGAGCTGCGAGTGGGTGGTGGACGCCGGATGGATGGCGAGGCTGCGGGCGTCGCCGATATTGGCGACATGGAACAGCAGCTCCAGCGCGTCGATAAACGCCCGCCCGGCCTCCTTGCCGCCCTTGAGCTCGAAGCCCACCAGCGCGCCGTAGCCACCGTCCAGATAGGCGTCGGCCCGGCGTCTCTCCTCCCCGTCCATCAGGCCCGGATAGATCGTCTTCGCGACCTTGGCATGGCCGTTCAGGTAGTCGGCTACCGCGGCGGCGTTGCTGTTATGCCGTTCCATGCGCAACGGCAGCGTCTCCAGCCCTTGCAGCGCCAGGAAGGCGTTCATCGGCGTGGTCGCCGCGCCGAGGTCGCGCAGGAGGGTGGTCCGGGCCTTGATGATGTAGGCAATGGGCCCGAGCGGCTTGACCGCCTGGGTCCACACGGCGCCGTGATAGCTCGGGTCCGGCTCGTTGAGGTATGGCTGGCGCTCCGGGAATGCCTCCCAGTCGAAATTGCCGCCGTCGATCAACATGCCGCCGATGGAGGTGCCGTGCCCGCCTATATATTTGGTCGTGGAATACATGACGACGGCCGCCCCGTGGTCGAAGGGCCGGCAAAGCAGCGGCGCGGCGGTGTTGTCCATGATGAGCGGAATGCCGTATTCGCGCCCGATGTCGGCGACCTCCCGGATCGGGAAGACGTGGAGCTTCGGGTTCGGCAGCGTCTCCGCGTAGAAGGCGCGCGTCCTGTCGTCGATGGCGCGGCGGAAGTTCTCGGGGTCCGCCGGATCGACGAAGCGCACTTCGATGCCCTGGTCCTTCAGCGTATTGGCGAACAGGTTCCAGGTGCCTCCGTAGAGGTCGGTCGCGCTCACTACATTGTCGCCGGCATGGGCGACGTTCTGGAGGGAGAATGCCGTCGCCGCCTGGCCCGATGCCAGCGCCAGAGCCGCGACCCCGCCTTCCAGCGCCGCCATTCGATCCTCCAACACGGCGTGGGTCGGATTCATGATCCGCGTGTAGATATTGCCGAGCTCGCTCAGCGCGAACAGGTTCGCGGCGTGCTCGGTATCCCGGAACTGGTAGGACGTGGTCTGGTGGATCGGGACGGCGACCGAACCGGTGTTGGGGTCGCCTCGGTGGCCCGCATGGAGCACGATGGTCTCGGGACGCGGGCTACGGTTGCTTGACACTGGCAGAGAACTCCTCTCTTGCGTGAGTGGGCGCGGGAACATAAGCGAACGGCTGGGAAAATCAATTCGGGCGGGAGGCCGAACCCAAGATGCAGGTCCTGATTTTGCCGGGCGACGGCATCGGCCCCGAGATTGCGAACGCGGCAAGGCGCGGGCTGGAGGCGCTGGACGCCCGGTTCGCGCTCGGGTTGCAGCTCTCGGAAGGCCGCGTTGGCCTCGCGGCGCTCGAGCGGGACGGCACGACCTGGCCGGATGCCGCAGAAGCAGCGGTGCGCGCGGCGGACCTGACGATCCTGGGTCCGGTCGATACCGCCGCCTATCCCTCGCCGGAGGAGGGCGGTGTCAATCCGAGCGCCGCCGTCCGCACGCGGCTTGAGCTCTATGCCAACATGCGCCCGAGCCGAGCGCTCAAGGGCGTGCCGGCTCTGGCGCCCGGCATGGACCTGCTGGTGGCGCGGGAGAACACCGAGGGCTTCTATGCCGACCGCAACATGTTCGCAGGCTCGGGCGAGTTCATGGCGACCGAGGATGTCGGGCTCGCAGTGCGCAAGATCACCCGCAGGGGCTCGGAAAGGATCGCCCGCGCGGCCTTCGCCGCGGCCCGCGACCGGCGGCGCAAGGTGACGGTCGTCCACAAGTCGAATGTGCTGAAACACACGGACGGCCTCTTCGAGCGCGTGGCCTACGAGGTCGGCGCCGAGTGGCCCGATGTCGAGGTGGACGATGTGCATGTCGATGCCGCCGCCGCGCTGCTCGTTCGCGAGCCCGAGCGTTTCGACGTGCTGCTCTGCACCAACATGTTCGGCGACATTCTCTCCAATCTCGCCGCGGAGCTGTCGGGCGGCCTCGGGCTCGGCGGCTCGATCAATGCGGGCGATGCAGTGGCTGTGGCCCAGGCCGCGCATGGCAGTGCGCCGGACATTGCGGGCAAGGACATGGCCAACCCGAGCGCGCTCCTGTTCTCGACGGCGCAGTTGTTGGCCTGGAAAGGCACGCGCGAGCAGAACAACACGCTCATGGAAGCCTCGCGGGTGCTGGAACGCACCGTCGAGAGGCTGCTTGCCTTGCCCGAAACGCGCACGCCCGACCTCGGCGGCCCGCTCGGCACGCGGGCGTTTGCCGACAGGGTGGTCGCCGGCATTTCCGAAGGATAGGGTGGAAGGCCCGCGGATTCGGCGCGGATCGTCACTCCTGGCCGTTCGGGGGAGGGCCGCCCTTTGCCGGTTTCCGGCAAGGGCTTGCAGCGGAGCCCCCCGGAGTGTCATGAACTGTCATGTTTTGTCATGAGGCCTGTCGGAAATGTCATGTTTTGTCGTGGTCCGCCGCGCCGCCGCTCCCGTTGCTGCCCGTCCGCATCCCGCATGCCGTTCCTCCATCGCGTTTCGTTCCGCTCCGTTCCCGCCGCCGCGCCGAACGCGGCGAACATTGCAGATGGCGGCGTTGACGCCGCCGCCGGCTCCCTCGCGCGGCGGGACCCTGTTTCGCGCGTATCGCGCGCGCCCGTCGGCGCGCGTTAGCGCCGGCGCGGTTCGCGCGCCTGATTGCCCGCGCGTGCGAGGCCCCGAAATCAGGGCGCACGTCTCCCGTCCGTTTCTCGAGGGTCTTTTCGCGCCGGCGCGAACCGGGACGGAGAGCGGCTCCCGGGAGGCCGCTTCCTTCCTCCCGCCTTATATGGGCGCGGCATCTCGGGAGTCAACCCAATTTAGGAAAATACCTTGAATTTTATGATCAAATAGCGAATATCGTTCAGTCGCTCGCTCCTGCCATAGGGCGTCGATGTGCCTCTGCGAAGCCGGAATGCACCCAGCTTATGAAGCTGAAAATGTCATGCACCGGCAGGGCCGTTTCGCGGCGTACGGCGGCGGCGTAGGGGGCCATGTTGGCGCATTCGAGCACGATGGCGCCGACCTCCGGGCAGCGCGCCTTGAGGCGGCGGGCGGCGGCGATGACATCGGCTTCGGCCGCGGCGATGTCGAGCCAGGGCTCGTTGCCGATCAGTACGCGGGTGAGCTCGCGCCCGCCTTCGGTGCCCTCGACGGGTGTATCCGCGCGTGCGCCGACGGTAGTGAAATGGTCGTCCCAAAGGCTCTCGCGGCTGACCGTGACGACGCCCGTCCGCTTTCCGGGAGGCAACATCCGGTCGAGCGCCGCCACCTGCATCAGGGTGGACGAGGCGACCGGCACGCCGGCATGGGCGGCGAGTTCGGACTGGAAGAAGGACAGGAACCCGCAAACCGTGGTGAGGGCCGTGGCGCCGCGATCCACCAGCCGCCGGGCGGCATCGAGGAAGGCGCCGTCCAGCCCTTCGGCGCGGCGGCGCACCACCCGTTCCGGCGTTGCGCCGCGCACGATCTCGTATAACACCGGGAAGGGCCAGGTATCGCCATTGCCCATGTCGCCCGGGACGCGCGGAAAACGGGCGTCCAGCATGAGGATGCCGAGCGCCGCTCCGCCGATGGGCGAGCCTCCGACCGCGACCGTCATCGCGGGAAGACCCTGGGGGCGAGGCTGGCGTGGAACCAGGCGAGGAAGCGGGTCCGGTCATAGACGGGCCGGCCGGTGGCGGCGCGGATATCGGATGCGAAGGGGCCCATCTCCGGCTCCTCCAGCAGCCAGGCGGCGATGCCGGGCCGATTGGAAACGGCCCGCTCGGCAGCGGCGGTGAGGCTGTCCCGCGCGCGCTCCACATCGAGCCTGTCCTGATCCGCCGCCACGGCGTCGGCGAGATAGCCGGGCGCTGCAATCCGGTCATTGTCTGCGGAGAAGGCCAGCACGCCGACCTCGGCGCTCGGCGGGAGCATGGCTTCGATGAGGTCCCGTTGCGTCGCCAGTCCGCCCGCATATGGGGCGTCGAGAGCGTCCGCAAGGTCGAATTCCGCGTTGAAGGCGAGGCCGATGCCTTCCGCGCCCTCGTCCAGCAGGCGTTCCGCGGCGTCCAGAGCCGCTGTCCGGTCGGCCTGCTCCAGCACCGCATAGCGCACGCTGAAGGGGAAGCTGCGTGCATTGGCCGGGTCGCCCGGCAGCCGCGGAAAGCGCGTCCGGCGCACCAGCAGCCCGAGCCGCGCGCCGTAGAAGCTCCTGCCGCCCGTCGCGACTGTGCTCATGGTCCCATCTATGCCCATCTGACATGTCGATTTGTCGAGCCCGAGCTTACGAGCCGGCGGCAGCTCATGCTATAGCGGCCAAGGGCGTCCCGAAGACCCGGGAGGGGAAGGAATGGCGGCCAATGCTGCCAGGCCGAAGGTGTTGCCCGACGATGGCAGACATCTCGGGCGGCGACCGGGAAGTTTCTGCCGAAGGCATGAGCGATGCGGTGATTGCGGCGATGGAGCGGCGCTGTGGCTGAAGACGCGGGTGTCTCGGCGGCGATAGAGCAAGCTTCCGGACGGTCCGCGCGCTTCGACGGGCGGCTCGGCGCGCTCGGCGTGCTGATGCTGCGGAACCTGCTGTTTTCCGTCCTGACGTTCGGCATTTACCGCTTCTGGGGCCGGACGCATGTGCGGCGGTTCGTCTGGCGCCACACGACCGTTCTGGACGATGCGCTGGAATATCTCGGCACGGGCGGGGAGCTGTTCATCGGCTTCCTGATCGCGGTCGCCGTTTTGTTGCCGGTGTTCGCGGTCTATTCGGTGTTGCAGTTCGTCTTCGCGGACGGGTCGCAGGTTGCGTTGATTGCGCTCGAAGTCCTGTATTATCTGGCGCTGTTCTTCCTGATCCAGATCGCCATCCACCGGATGCGCCGCTACCGGCTGACGCGGACAGCCTGGCGCGGCGTGCGTTTCGGACTCGGCGGCTCGTCGCTCGCTTATGCCCGCGTGGCGTTCGGTTACGGCCTGCTGACGGCGGCTACCCTCGGATTCGCCTATCCCTGGCTGAGGGTCGCGACGCTGAAATATTTCGCAAGCCACGCCTATTTCGGGACAGCATCGGTCGCGCTCACGCCG
>MPNF01000245.1 GCA_002238885.1 Alphaproteobacteria bacterium bin95
CGCCGAGCACGCGGGTGATCGCGCCGTCGCGCTTGATCGCGACGATGCCGCACGCGTCGTAGCAATCGCGCGGGCAGGTGGTCTTGAGGACTTCCTTCTCGCCTGGCATAGCGGTCTCCGGGGTGCGGGTGCGGATCGCAACCTATCCCTGCGCGTTCCGCTGCGGAAGCCCGTGTTACTTTCGCGGCCGTGACGGGAGGGGGAGCGCGACGATGCGGACGGTCAGACTACCGGGCGGCGACGAGGTCGTGGCCCTCGGCCAGGGCACGTGGCGCATGGGCGAGCGCCGGGCGGCGCGCAAGGACGAGGTAGCGGCGCTCCGGCACGGTATCGCCTGCGGCATGACGCTGATCGACACGGCGGAGATGTACGGTTCCGGCGGTGCCGAACGGGTCGTCGGCGAGGCGATCCGCGGACAGCGCGACAGGGTCTATCTGGTGAGCAAGGTGCTGCCGTCGAACGCCGGGCGAAAGCGCATGAAGCGCGCCTGCGAGAAGAGCCTGAAGCGCCTCGGCACCGATTATCTCGACCTCTACCTGTTGCACTGGCGCGGCGGCGTCTCCCTCGACGAGACCGTCGAAGGCTTCCTCGCGCTGAAGGAGGACGGCAAGATTCGCCGTTTCGGGGTCAGCAACTTTGACACCGACGACATGGAGGAACTGTGGAAGACCCCGGGCGGCCAAGGCTGCCAGACCAACCAGATCCTCTACAATCTCAAGCGGCGCTGGTCCGAAGCATCGCTGATGCCGTGGTCCCGGCGCAACGGCCGGCCGCTCATGATCTATTCGCCGCTGGAGCAGGGCAGGTTGCCGGCGGGCGGTGCGCTCGGCGCTATCGCCGCCGCCCGCGGCGTGACGACGATGCAGGTGGCGCTCGCCTGGGTGCTCCGGCACGAGGACGTTTTCGTCGTGCCCAAGGCGAGCCTTGTCGCCCACGTCGATGCCAACCTGGGCGCACTCGATATCACGCTCGGCGATGACGAGCTTGCGGCCCTGGACAAGGACTTCCCGCCACCCGAGGGCCGCGCGGCCCTAGAGCTTCTGTAGGGTGCACTGCAGGGAGCCTCAGCTTCCCCGGCCGATCATCTTCAACCGGCTGAGGCCGCGGCCGCCTGGGCGAGACGCAGGTCCTTCAGCATCATGGTGGCGGTGAACCCCGGCGCATAGTTGCGGTTGGACGGTGCGTTCGGCCCCGGCACCGGGCAGTAGGAGGTGAGCGCCCAGCACTGGCTGGTCGCCTTCGTGTTGTCAAACGCCGGGTCCTGACCCTTCGGGATCCAACGTGATCAGTTCCTTATGACGCTGATCGGCGTCCAAGCGGCGCGCCCGGCAACACTGCCGGAATAGACCCCGCGAAGGATTCCGGTACAGAGAGACATCCTGCCCGGTCGTCGCGACGATGGCCGCAGAGCGTTGGTGAGTAACCGGTGGCGGCAGGCCAGGCCCCGCTCTTGATACGCGCCCGCGATCGGCGGATTCCCAAGCATGAGGTTCTTCCCGGTCGGGTAATCCGAAGCGCGTTGGCAAAACAATGGTTCCCGGGTTTGCGGGCGGAACAATTGCCCCGCCCGCCCCGGTTCGAGTGTGTCGTTATTTGGTGTTTTGAACCTGCGCCAGCAGATCGTCACCGTGCTTGTCGGTGAAATCCTTGTACACCGGACCCATCCGGTCGCGGAAAGCCGAGACATTGGCGTCGTTGACCTTCATGCCTTTGGCTATCAGCTTTTCGACTGCGTCCTGTCCGACCTCCTGGGTGAGCTGGATTTCGTAGTCCTGCAGCGCCGCGGCTTCTTCCGTGAGCACCTTCTGTTGCTCGGCACTCAGCCGATCCCAGGCATTCTTGCCGATTGCGACGATTCCCGGCGGCCGGAAGTGCTGCGTCATCGAGAAATATCCGCTCACTTCATAGAATTTGTCGTTCAGGACATTGCCGGCGGCGTTTTCGCCGCCATCCAAAACCCCTTGCTCCAGTGAGGTGTAGAGTTCGCTGTACGACATCGGTGTCGCCGAGGCACCCATGGCGTTTAACGTTTTCACCATGAGAGGGCTTTCCATGACGCGGATTTTCAGGCCCTTCATATCCTCGGGCGTGACAACGGGGCGAACCTTGTTGAAGACATTGCGGTACCCATTGTCGAACCAGGCGAGGATCTTGATGCCCCTCTCTTCGATCAGTTCGCCAAACTTCCTCCCAACCGGCCCGGAGACGACCTTCTTGAAGTGGTCGGTATCGCGGATAAGGTAGGGGAGGCTGAACAGATCGAATTCCGGCACGAATGCGCTAACCGGCGCCGTGGATACCTGGGCCATCTGGATGCTGCCCAGCATCATGCCCTCGATGTAATCCCGCTCGCCGCCGAGCTGGGCGCCATCGAGAACTTCGATATTGAGGCCGACGCCCCGGTCCTTGACACGTTCGGCGAACCACCGAAGCGCCACATTGTGATGATGCGACGGTCCGGTAACGGAAGCCACCCGCAACGTTGCGTCATCGGCGATTGCCGGCTGAGCCAGCGCTCCCAAAAGCAGGGAAACAGCGGCCCCTGAACTTGCCAGCAAAGATCTTCGATTGAGCATGGTACTCCTCCTTTTCGAGTGCTCTGCTTCTTCAGAATTCGCCCGGCATACATGCCGGGACGATCCTCCCTCCGTCGGTCGGACCTGAAATGCCGTGTTGCGGTCAGCGCAGCACGGCAAAATCATCGGGTTGCTCCAGAACCAGCTTGTTCAGCGGTCGCACACCGTCCTCGGTCACCGCCACCACAACTTCAATCCGATACCCGCCTTGCTTCAGCCCATGAAGGTCGAGCTTGATCGCGAGTGTCATCCCCGCCTCCAACTCGAAGTCGCTGTCCGAGCTCAGGTTGGGCGGTTCCACCACGTCGAGGCCGACCGCATGGCCGACTCCACGCATGCCTTTCGCATAGGGCGTGAAGTTGTCGGACAGGCCGTGCGGCTCCAGTTCGGCCAGCATGGCGTCGAAGATGGAGCGCGCCGTGATGCCTGCGCGAATTCCGGGGATGACTTTCTTCATGACCCGATGACCGACGACCAGGGCGTGTTCCTGTTCAGGCTCGGCGCCGGGCATCAGAAGGGTAATGCCGCCATCATTGCAGTAGTGACCGACCGCCGGGTTGAAATCCAGCATCACGAAATCGCCGGGTTCGATCTTGCGTTCCGTCGCACGCCAGGCCGGATACCTGGTGTTGGGGCCCGACATCACCACGGTGGCCGAACCGATATCGGCGTTCAGCCGCCTCGCAATCGACTCCGCGACCCCGGCAACCTGAATTTCGGTCATGCCGACCCGGACCGATTTCACGGCCTCCTTCAGGACCTCGTCGTTGATCTCGGCCGCGCGTGCCATCAGCGCAATTTCCGCTTCCGATTTGATCTTGCGCAGGTCCAGGACAATATCGTCCCGGGACTCGAACGAGGCGTCGGGCGCCGCATCCGTGATCTGTTCGTAGATTTCGACGGGCAGAATGTTCTTGCCGACAAGTCCGACCTTGCTTCTTCGGCCGGCGATAGGGGCGAATATTTCCGGTAAGTCCTCATAGGGCCTGTGGATGCCCCGGACGTCGTCGATCCAGCAAATGTCCCTGGCGGCATAGGCATTCAGGCGGCCCAGCAAAACAACCGGTTGCCGGTCACCGATCATGATGACCAATTGAGGAGATTCCTCGATCACGTTTAACGGCCTGTAGTTCGTTACATAGGACGAATGGCCGGAACGATATTCATCGGAGTAGATCACAAGGCCATCGTACCCTTCAGACTTCATCCGATGCCTGAGGGCTTCAGTCCTTTGCTCCAGTTCTTCACGTGAGATTGCCAACTTCATCCTCCCGTTGCGTGATCGACATCATTGACTGAAGAAGCTCGGTATCGCCGTGATGAGCCCCGGAAACACGGTGACGGCTGCGAGGACAGCGATCAGCACCGCGCAGAAGGGAACCAACCCGCGAAACGCCTGCGAGATCGTGATCCCGGCAATCGCGCAGCAAATGTAGGTCAGGATGCCCACAGGAGGTGTCACCGACCCGATGACAACCGCCATGACCAAAATCACGCCGAAATAGACCGGATCGACACCAAGACCCAGAATGACCGGCAACAACACCGGCGTGAAGATGATCAGGACCGGTATTCCTTCGATAAAGAGCCCCAGCACCAGAATAACGGCAAGGATGAGGAGCACCGCGATCGTCGGAACCGACGTTATTCCGCTAAGGAGTCCAAGGACGGCGCCGCCGAAACCGGACCAGGCAAGCAACCAGGCGAAGGACGTGGCCATCGCGATCAGGAACATCGCCGCCGCGGTCGTCACGGCCGCGTCCACCAGTAGCTTCGCGACGAGCTTGACGGTCAGGGTCCGGTATACAAACATTCCCACCAGGGCCGCATAAGCAACGGCAACGACGCCGGCCTCGGTCGCGGTAAAGACGCCGGAAAAAATCCCGCCAAGGATGATCACGGGCATTGCAAGCGCCCACAACGCGCCCCTGAGAGAGGGAAGGACGGCCGGGAGTTCGGAGCGCTCCGGAGCAGGGTAGCCACGCCGTTTGGCGATGTAATACGCCATGACCATCAGGCCCATCGCTACCATCACGCCGGGAACGAACCCGCCCAGGAAGAGTTGAGCGATCGACACATTGGCGACGGACCCGTAGATCACCATCATGATGCTCGGCGGGATGATCGGCCCCATTGCGCTGGCCGATGCGTTCACCGCGACCGCATAGTCAGGGTCGAATCCGTTCTTCTTCATCGCAGGGATCATCATCGACCCCAACGCCGAAGCATCGGCCGTGGCCGATCCGGAAATCCCGGAGAAGAACATGTTGGACACGATCGTCACATGGGCCAATCCGCCGCGAATGTGTCCGACGAGCGATCGTGAGAAGATGACGATCCGCTCGGTAATGCCGCAAGCGTTCATCAGCTCTCCGGCGATGATGAAAAAAGGTATTGCCAACAGAGTGAACGAATCGACGCCGACGAATGCGCGCGTGACGATGCTGTTGAGAGGAAGCGTGCTGTCGAGCACCAGAGTAACGGCCACCGCAATTCCAAGCGCAAAGGCGATAGGCATATTGATCAGCAGGAGAACAAAGAAAGTCGGGAAGAGAATAGAGAGCATCCCGACGGCCTAAATTTCTTGTCCAGCACGACTGCGAACTATGTTCACTATGCGCTCGACGGTGATTACAATAATCAGCACCATCGATATCGGGATCGCAATGTAGATCCATGACATTTGTACGCCCATGGCCGGAGAATGTTGCATCAGGTTCATGCCGATGACCGGGAAACTTGCGTAAACGACTGCGGCTGCGAAGCACCCAATCAGCACATTGGACAGAACATCCAGACTTGTCCGTAGCCTCGGTGGAAGAAGATT
>MPNF01000246.1 GCA_002238885.1 Alphaproteobacteria bacterium bin95
AGCTCGTAGCTGACCTTCTGCCCTTCACTGAGCGTGGCGAGCCCGGCCCTCTCGACGGCCGAGATGTGGACGAAGGCATCGCTCGAGCCGTCTTCCGGCTCGATGAACCCGTAACCCTTGACAGCGTTGAACCACTTGACGGTACCGGTAGGCATGTTCGACTTCTCCAGGTGGTGGAATTCTATGCGTCGCGCCGCGCGACAGCGTTGTTGTTTAACGTTCACATTGTTGGGGGGATGTCGGTTGGCCCAGCTAACCGGGACTACGGAGAGCACCAGACGAATGTAACGTGCCTGCACGGTTTGCAATCTTCGAGCCGCAAAGTCAAGCCTTCCGCCGTCCGGACGATTCCTCGCGTCGTCCGCACGCTATCTCCGGGCACGCATCTCCTTCAGGGCAGCCTCTACATCGTAGGATGGCATGCGCCCTTTCCGCGGCTGTATGCCTTCGACGGCGATTTCGGGCACGGTCGGGCGCATGTCCTCGTTCCTGAGCCAGAGCCTGAGCAGGTGGCGGCGCCGGTCGGGCTCCTCCCAGTCCTCGAAGGCCGTGCGCGCATGCAGGTGGGTGAAATTGTTGAACCAGAGGATCTGGCCCGGCCCGAGCGTGAACCGCAATTGCAGCTCGTCGCTGCTTGCGGCGGCCAGGAACGCCTCCACCGCTTCCTCCTCGAACCCGCCTATCGGCTCCCCCTTCGCCTCCTGGCCCATCACGGCATAGGTCCTGACCCAGCGGCAGCTGACCTTGCCGTCCGCGGACGAATAGACCGGCACCTTGTGCGGCGTGACGGGATCCTCGCCGGGCGCCTCCTCGCCGCGGCGGTGCATGTAGAAGCCCTCGTACAGCCGTTCGAGGTAATCCGGCCGCTCGGCAAGCAGCCGGTCATGCACGGCGAGCGCGCTGGTCAGGTGCGACACGCCGCCCGTCCTTGCGGCGCGGAGGCTGAACAGGCCGACGATATGCGCGCGGTCCGTATGGGGGTCGAGTTCCCTGCGGGCGCGGTAGGCGCGCGCATGCGGGTCTTCGCGCGTCGTGTCCCGGACATGGCCCAGCCGGTCGCCCAGGACGCTTTGCGACATGCCGGCGCCGAGCTGCGCGCCCATCGCCCAGTAGACCCGCTCCGCGTCCTCCTGGCGCCAGCGTTCGACCGGCAGGCCCGCCATCACCGCGAAGCCGCGCCCGTCCCGCAGCTCGTCGTACAATGCGGCAAGCCGCGCCCCGACCAGCGGACAGCGGAAATCCCCGCGGCCGATGTCGTCGAGCGATTTGCCCTCGCGATCCATCTCCCGGATGAACCCGTCCAGCTCGGCGATCTCGGCGGCTGTCAGGCGAAGCGTATAGTCCTCCGGGCCGGCAAAATCCCGGACAGTCCAGACGCCGGAGTCGTCAACGGCCTGCATCGGTTTCCTCCCACGAGGTGTTGCTCTCGATCATTCGGCTTACTTCCCGCATTTCACGATTTTGCGCAATATACCGGCGGACCCGGATACCGGAGACAGGACATGGCGCTCGAAACGAAACCGCTGCATCCCGAGTTCGGCGTCGAGATCGTCGATATCGACCTCCGACGGCCGGGCGATGCCGCGATCCGGGAGATCGACGCGCTCTGGGTGGAGCATCCGGTGCTCCTGATCAGGAACCAGCTTCTCGACGAAGAGCAGCAGATCGCCTTCAGCCGGCGCCTCGGCACCGTCAACATCCATGTCCGCACCGATATCCGCTCGCGGCAGAACCCGGAGGTCGTGCTGATCTCCAATCTCCGCCTCGAGTCCGGGGAGAATATCGGAGCGCTTGCGAGCAGCGAGGCGCGCTGGCACACGGACAGCTGCTACAAACCGCGCCCGGACACCGGCTCCATGCTCTACGCCGTCGAGGTGCCGAAGGGCGCGGGCCGGACCTCCTGGGCCAACACGCAGCTTGCCTGGGAGGCGCTGCCGGAAGCGCTCAGGGCGCGCGTCGAAGGGCTGCGCGGGGAGTTCGCCTACCGCATCTATGCAGTCGATATCACCGGGGAGGAGGATGTCGAGGCGATCCGCGCGCTCACGCCCGACGTGGTGCATCCGATGGTGTTGACGCAGCCCGGCACGGAGCGGTGCGGGCTCTATCTCGACCCGTTGCAGACCTACGGCATCGAGGGCATGGCGCCGGAGGAGAGCCGCCCGCTGCTCGCGCGCCTGGTGGAGCACATGACGCGCCCGGAGTTCGTGTTCGAGCATGAGTGGCGGCGCGGCGACCTCGTGCTCTGGGACAATGCCCGCGTGCTGCACCGCCGCGAGCCGTTCGATGCCGGCCTGCCGCGCCTGCTGAAACGCACCACGATCTTCCTGCCGCCGGACCGCTACCCGGTGCCTTTCGCACAACCGGCGGCCTGAGCCGGGCGATGGGGCGGCATTTCAGATTGCGGACCCTCTGAGGGGCGTCCATGCGCAGCGACGTGAGCGAGCTTCGCGCCTTCTATGACGGGCCTCTGGGGCAGGCGGCGGGGCTTGTGCTGGCGGAGCGGGTGCGGCGGCGCTGGCCGGCGCTGGGCGCAATGCAGGTGCTGGGGCTCGGCTATGCGCCGCCCCTGCTCGACGGACTTGCCGGCGGAGCGGCGCATGTCGTGGCGGCGATGCCGGCGGGGCAGGGTGCGGCCCGCTGGCCGGCGGAGGGCCGCTGCCGGACGGTGCTGACCGAAGAGGACGCGCTGCCCTTTCCCGACCTCTCGTTCGACCGCGTGCTGCTCGCCCACGATGTCGAGACCTCAGAGCATCTCAGCGGCCGGCTGCGGGAAATCTGGCGCATCCTCGCCGCGGAGGGCCGGCTGATCGTCGTGGCGCCGAGCCGCCGCGGCCTCTGGGCCCGCTTCGAGCACACGCCCTTCGGCCACGGCCGGCCCTGGTCGCGGGCGCAATTGGAACGCCTGCTGCGCGAGGCGATGTTCACGCCGCTCGGCAGCGAGGAGGCGCTGTTCGCCCCGCCGCTCCGCCGCCTGGTCCGGCCGGGCGCGGCAGAGGCGTGGGAGCGGTTCGGGCGGCGCTGCCTGCCGGTGTTCGGCGGCGTGGTGATCGCCGAGGCGGCGAAGCGGCTGGCCGGGGTGACGCCGGAGCCGGTGCGGTCACGGCGGAGGCTTCTGCAGGGCGTGCTTACGCCGCAGCCGAGCGGCGCTCCTCGCTGCGGGCGGCCTCCCAGCCGATCAGCGCCGCCTTGCGGGCCAGGCCCCATTCATAATTGTGGAGATAGCCGTTCGCGAGAATGACCCGGTGGCACGGCACGAGCCAGGAGACCGGGTTGCGCCCGATGGCGGCGCCGACGGCCCGCGCGGCGCGGGGCGCTCCGACCGCCGCCGCGACATCGCCATAGGTCGCCAGCCCGCCCGCCGGAATGCGCAGCAGCGCATCCCAGACGCGGATCTGGAAGTTGGTGCCGTGCAGGCAGAGCGGCAGCGCCGGCGCGCCGGCCTTCGGCTGGAAGATGCGCCCGGCGAAGGCGGCAGTCTCGCCGGGCGCCTCCGCGAACGCGGCCGCGGGCCAGCGCCGGCGCATGTTTTCGAGCCCGGCGCGCTCCTCGCCCCCGGCGGCGAAGGCGAGCCCGCAAATGCCCCGGTCGGTCGCCATCAGCAGGCAGCGCCCGAAAGGCGAGTCGTGGAAGCCGTAGCGGATGGCGAGCCCCGCCCCGCGCCGCTTGTAGTCGCCGGGCGTGACGGCCTCGTGGGTGACGAACAGGTCGTGCAGCCGGCCGGGGCCGGACAGGCCCGCGTCCCAGGAGGCTTCCAGCACGCTCGCATTCTCCGCCAGGCTGGCCTTGGCGCGCTCGAGCGTCAGATATTGCAGGAACTTCGTCGGGCTGATGCCGACCCAGCGGCGGAAGGTGCGCTGGAAGTGGTGGGGGCTCATGCCGGCGGCCGCCGCCATCTCGTCGAGCCCCGGCTGGTCGGCCTGGTTCTCGGCAATCATGGCGAGCGCGGCTTCGATGCGCGAATAGAGGCTGTGGGGCATGGGGCCTGGGTCTCCTTGCCGGGTCCTGGGGCCGAAGCTAGGATCGGCCGCGCGCGTCCGCCACCCGATGTTTGCGCATTTTCGCACGGAGAGAGAAGCCATGCGCCTCACCCTGCTCGGCACGGGCACGCCTGCGCCCTCGCTGGAACGCATGGGCTCCGGCTACCTGATCGAGACCGGCGGCGACACCATCGTGTTCGACCATGGGCCGGGCGCGCATCACCGGCTGCTGGAAGCCGGCAGGCGGGCGGTCGATGTCACTCATTGCTTCCTCACCCACCTGCATTACGACCATTGCATGGACTATGCGCGCCTCGTGATGAACCGCTGGGACCAGGGCGCGGGAGAGCTTGGCGAGCTACAGGTGTTCGGGCCGCCGCCGACCGCGCGCATGACCGACCTGCTGTTTTCGCCGGAGGGGGTTTACGGCCCCGATATCGAAGCGCGCACCCGCCACCGCTGCAGCCTCGATATCTATCGCGCGCGCGGCGGGGAAGGGGAGCGCGCCCGGCCGGACCCGCAGGTGCGGGAAGTCGGCCCGGGCGATGTCGTGGAGGGGAAGGACTGGCGCATCACTGTGGGCGAGGGCTGGCATTTCCAGCCATACCTGCAATGCCTCGCCTTCCGCATCGACACGGACGCCGGGTCGGTCTGCTATTCCGGAGACAGCGGCGGCGTGTGCCCCGGCATCGTCGAGCTGGCGCGGGGCGCGGACGTGCTGGTCCACATGAACCATTTCTTCACCGGCACCGAGCCCTCGCCGGAATACCGCCGCGCCTGCGGCAACCATATGGACACCGCGCAGGTGGCGGCCGAAGCCGGCGTCGCGACCCTGGTGCTGACGCATATCACGAGCCAGATCGACACGCCGGTCATGCGCTCGCGCATCCTGCGCGAGATGGCGCCTGTTTTCGACGGCGACATCGTCTGGGGCCGGGACCTGATGGAGGTCCCGGTCGGGCAGGCGGGCCTTGGGCGTATCGACTGACAAGGCGGGGAAGGCGGAACGATGAACGACATCCACAATGCCGGGCCGGCACCGGTGGAGACGCCGCAATGCTGGTACGGCCCCGACATGGCTTCGAAGCCGGAACTGTGGACGCACGAGCTTGCGCCCGACGGGATTGCCGAGATCGAGGCGGCGGCCGCGCGGCTCGAGGAGGTGCCGATCCTGGAAATTGCCCGCGAGCCGCTTCCGAAACTGGCGAAACGGCTCGACCGCATCCGGCAGGAGGTGCTGCACGGCATCGGCTTCCAGGTGATCCGGGGCCTGCCGGTCGGAGCTTGGCCGCTCAGGCGGGCGGCGGCGGCGTTCTGGCTGCTCGGCCTGCATCTGGGCGAGGCGGTCTCGCAGAACGGCAAGGGCCATGTGCTCGGCCATGTGCGCGACCTCGGCCTCGACTACGCGCGGC
>MPNF01000247.1 GCA_002238885.1 Alphaproteobacteria bacterium bin95
GCGGGGCTGGTCCTCGGCTGGGTCGTATTCGTCTGCGAACTGTCCGTCGGCGCCTATGTCGCCCTGTTCGCCTATCCGGGCCTGTCGCTGACCCTGCTGCGATCCTACGCCGAACACCATCCCGCGGCCGGGAAGAGCGGGCGGACCGCCATCGTGCTGGGCGGACCGCTCAGCCGGCTCCTCTATCTCAACAACAACCTCCATGTCGTGCACCACAGCCGCCCGGACCTGCCCTGGTATGCCATCCCGGCGGCGTTCTGCGCGCGGCGCGAGGACTATGCGGCGCAGGCGGGCGGCCATGTCTATGCCGGCTACCCGACGCTGCTGCGCCGCTTCCTGTTCTGCGCCCGGCGCCACCCGGTCCACCCCGATCACCGGCTTGCGGATATTCGAGGGTCGCGGCCCGCGTGACGTGCAACCTCAAACCTGCTAGCGTTCCCCATATGAGCCCGGAATTAATCGCAATTCTTGCCGTTGGCGCCACGCTCGCCGGCATCATGCTCACGGGACTTCGCGATATGCGTCGGGACCTGAGTTCGCGTTTTGATGGCCTCGATGAAAGATTGCGCTCGGTCGAAGCCGGCCTTGCCGAGGTCAAGGGCCAGCTCACGATCGTGCGGGACTATATCGCCGGGCGGAACACCCGTTCCGGCGATCCGCCGGCCGCGCCGGCGGAGTAGCCCCCGCGGGGCCCCTCGGGCTTTCCGGGCCGCTCCTGCGGCCCAACGTTCTACGTCCTGCCGAGGCTTGGCGCGCCGGCAGCGACGGAATGGCGTCGGGGGCCGAAGAGGGCGCCCGCGGCCACGATCGCGCCTGAGACGGCGGCGATGCAGCCGGCGGCGTTCAACGACCAGGATGCGCCCAGGAGCGCCGGGGCGAAGCCGGCGAGACCGTAGCCGGCAAAGGCTGAACCGATGCCGAGCGCCACGCTCAGCAGGATCTGGGTGCGGTAGTCGTCGGTCATCAGGCGCGCGGCTGCGGGCGGGCAGATCAGCATGGCGATCACCAGGATCGAGCCGACGGCCTCGAAGGAGGCGATGGACGCCGCCGCCACGAACAGCACCACGCCCAGATGGACGAGGCCGGGGCGGAAGCCGAGCGCGGCGGCGAAAGCGGGATCGAACACGGCGAGCCTGATCTCCTTCGCCAGCAGGAACACCGCCGCCGCCGCCACGGCAAAGACGCCGGCGAGCGTCCAGACCTCCCGCGGCAGCGCCCCTATGTCCGGCGCGTCGAGCCAGAG
The DNA here is from genome assembly GCA_002238885.1 of Alphaproteobacteria bacterium bin95. Classification (GTDB taxonomy): domain Bacteria; phylum Pseudomonadota; class Alphaproteobacteria; order Bin95; family Bin95; genus Bin95. The sequence continues at coordinate 1,244 of MPNF01000247.1, forward strand.
GATGTCTTCCAGCTGGCCGTAGAGCACGCAGTCGGCGTCGATATGGAGGTTTCGCCCGGCAGCCTGCTCCAGCATGAACACGCCGGCGGCGAACATGACCGTGAAGACCGCGCCCATCGCAGCGCCCGGCTCTATGCGTCCGAGGCGGCGAACGAGCTGGATCGCGCCCGCCGCAACCAGCGCGGCGGCCAGCGCCCCTGCCAGCATTGCTGGAGACGCAAGCGCGCCCGCCAGCAGGAAACCGCCGACGATGCCCGGCAGCACGGCATGGGCGATGGCGTCGCCAAGCAGGCTTTCGCGCCTGAGCACAAGGAAATTGCCGAGCAGCGCGCAAAGGCCGGAGGCGAGGCCGGCCGCCAGCAAAGCGGGGAAATCGACTTGCCAGAAGTGGTTCACCGGTTGCGTCTCCCCAATTGCGCGAGCGCCTCGGGCGGCAGCGGGTCTATGCCCCAGGCGAGGCCTGCGGGCAGGGCGTCCGGCGATTCGGCAAGGCACCGGTCCCAGAGTTCGAGCCGGGCGACCGCCGCCGCGCCCCTCGCCGTGGGCCGGCCGCCGCGCCGCCAGCCGACGAGCGCCGCGCCGGGATAGCCGCGCCCGGCCTGCAAGGCGCGCGCGGCTCGCAACCGCCAGCCGGCCGTGCCGCGCCGGAAAGCTTCCGCAAATATGCCGCGCCGGGGCGCCGCCAGCAGGCTCGCTGCGAACACGGCGCCCAGCGCCAGCACGATGGAGGCGCCGGTCGGCGCGCGCGGCCAGACCGCCGAGGCGGCCGCGCCCAGAAATGCGCCGCCCGCCCCGAAGGCGATCGACAGCCAGAAAATGCCCTTCAGCCGCTCGGACCAGAACCGCGCCGCAACCGCCGGCAGGATCAGGAGCGCCACCACCAGGACCAGCCCCACCGTCTGGAGGCCGAGCACCGTGACCAGCACGCCGAGGGCGAGCAGCGCCGCGTCCAGCCTGGCGACCGGCCAGCCGCGGGCGCGGGCATGGTCCTCGTCGAAGCACAAGAGGCCGAACGGGCGGAAGAGCGCCAGCAACACCGCGAGCGCCACCAGCGCGGCGACGCCGAGCCCCACCGCTTCGGACGCCGAAAGCGCCGCGGCCTGCCCCAGAATGAAACTCTCGAGGCCGCCCTGGCTGCCCTGCGGCAAGGTCTGGACCCAGGACAGCAGCACGATGCCGATGGCGTAGGAGACGCTGAGCGCAATGGCGATGGCGGCGTCGGGGGCGAGGCGGGTGCTGCGAGTCAGCGCCTCCGCCGCCGCCATGCCGAGCATGCCGGTGGCCGCTGCCCCGGCGAGCAGCACGGGGAGCGAACGCCCGTCGGCGCCCAGAAGGCCGGCGGCGACGAAGGCTAGAACGATGCCCGGAAGAGTGGCGTGGCCCACAGCATCGGCCGCCATCGCCCGCGCGCGCAGGAGCAGGAATGTGCCGACCCCGCCGGCCGCTGCGCCCAGCGCCGCCGCACCGGCCATGACCACGCCCGTATTGTAGCCTGCCCGGAAGGTCAGGACCTCGACCGGCCCGACTTCCGCACCGGTCATTCCGCCGCCAGCGCGCGCGGCTTCAGTCCCGAAGCGTCATAGGCGCGCCGGAGCGTGTCTTCGGCCAGCGCCTCGGCAGGGGGGCCGCTGGCCATGACGACGGCGTTCAACACGGTCGCATGGTCGAAATAGGCGGCTACGGTGCGCAAATCGTGGTGGATGCAGACGATGTGCCGGCCCTCGCCTTCGAGTTCGCCCAGCACATCGAGGATGGCGGCTTCCGAGGCGGTGTCGATGCCGGAGAACGGCTCATCCAGCAGCAGCAGTTCGGCCTGCTGCGCGAGCGCGCGGGCCAGGAAGACGCGCTGCTGCTGGCCGCCCGAAAGCTGCCCGATCTGGCGATGGCGGTAGTTCCCGAGTCCGACCCGGTCGAGCGCCGCATCTGCCGCTTCGAGATCGCGCCTACGGAGGCGGCGGAACCATCCGACCCGGCCGTAAAGCCCCATGGCGGTCACATCGCGGGCGGACACCGGGAAGTCCCAATCGACGCTGTTGCGCTGCGGCATGTAGGCGATGCGCCGGCGGACCCGCGCAACTGGCTCGCCCAGGAGCCGCACCTGGCCGGTCAGCACGGGCGCGAGGCCGAGCGCGGCCTTGAAGAGCGTGGACTTGCCCGCGCCATTCGGCCCGACCACTGCCGCCAAACCCCGCGCCGGCAGACGGAGATCGACGTTCCAGAGCACCGGCCGGCCGCCCCAGGCGACCGTGAGCCCGCTTGCCTCGAAAGGCGAGGCGGCTGACGTGTCAGCGGTCATGGGCTGCGAGCTTCCCCTGCATGCCGCGCTCCGGTGCCTGGCCGCCGAGCGCGCGCGCGATGGTGGTGACATTGTGGTCGATCATGCCGACATAGGTCCCTTCGTAGGTGCCCGCCGGGCCCATCGCGTCCGAGAACAGCCGGCCGCCAACTGCGACCCGGTGCCCGTGCGCGGCCGCGCCCTCGACAATGGCGCTGACATTGCGGTCGGAGACGGTCGATTCGACGAAGACCGCCGGAAGCCTGCGTGTGACGACTGTTTCGACCGCGGCTTCGATAGCCCGGAGGCCGGCTTCGGACTCGGTATTGACCCCCTGGATGCCGACTACTTCCAGCCCGTAGCGGCGGCCGAAATAGGCAAAGGCATCGTGTGCGGTTACGAGCACGCGCGCCTCGGGCGGAATGCTCCCGATGCTGGCGCGCGCATAGGCGTCGAGGCGCGCGAAGCCCTCCGGCACCGGCAGGCCGAGCCGGTTCGCAGCATTAGCCAGCGCCTCGGCCCAGAGTGCGGGGTCCATCCAGAGGTGCGGGTCGGCTGCGCCGGCATAGCCGGAAGCGACCGACAGGCGTTCGGCCTCGGGCACTGCCTCGCAAACGGCAGTGGTGGGCTTGCCGGACGCGGCCAGGCGCTCGAAGGCGTCCAGCATCTTCCCTTCGAGGCCGAGGCCGCAATAGAGGATATGCGGGGCGCCGATCAGCCGGGCGATATCGGTGCGCGTCAGCTTGTAGAGATGCGGGTCCACGCCGGTGCCCATCAGGCTCCCGATGCCGAGCGGCTCCGCGATCATGGCGATCGTGGCGACCGGCCCCCGGTCTATGGCCGCGGAGACGGGCGGCGCGGCCAGGGCCGGCAGGGCGAGAAGAAGGGCCATAAGCCTTCGCATAGCAGCGCTAATTGGCATGGATAAGCCCCGGCGGCAATCTCCCGCCCCGACATAAAGGTGAATGTAAGGCAGAAAAATAAAGCCTCGGCTGTATTCTTGCGTTCATCGGCGGCGAAGGGCATGGTGCGCCGCCGCCCGAGAGGAGAGAAACCCGATGACCGAGAACTGCCAGATCGTCCTGAAGAGTCGACCCGTGGGCCTGCCGACGCCGGAGAATTTCGCGCTTGAGAGCGCGCCCATGCCGGTCGCCGGCGATGGCGAGATGCTCGTCCGCACGCTCTGGATGTCGGTCGATCCGTATATCCGCGGTCGGATCAGCGACCGGAAGAGCTATGCGCCGCCCTTCCAGATCGGGGAGCCGCTGGACGGCTATTTCGTCGGGCGCGTGGAAGAGTCGAAGGGCGGGCGCTTTCCGGTCGGGACGCATGTGTTCGGCACCGGCGGCGGCTGGCGCGACTACCACGCCGCGGACGGCAAGGCGCTCCGGGCCGTCGATCCGGACATCGCTCCGCTCCAGGCCAATATCGGCGTGCTCGGGATGCCGGGCCAGACGGCCTATGTCGGCCTGCTCGACATCGGCCAGCCGAAGGCGGGGGAAACCGTGTTCGTCTCCGCGGCCTCGGGCGCGGTCGGCGCGGTCGTCTGCCAGATCGCGAAGCTGAAGGGCTGCCGGGTCGTCGGCTCGGCCGGCTCGGACGAGAAATGCGCCTGGCTCCGCGACGAGGCCGGCGTGGACGCCGCGATCAATTACAAGACCTGCGGGGACCTGGAGGCCGCGGTCGCGGCGGCGTGCCCGGACGGCATCGACGTCTATTTCGAGAATGTCGGCGGCGAGCATCTCCAGGCCGCGCTCTCGCAGATGAACTTCTTCGGCCGCATCGTCGCCTGCGGCATGATCGCGGGCTACAACGACAGCAAGCCGAGGCC
>MPNF01000248.1 GCA_002238885.1 Alphaproteobacteria bacterium bin95
CCTAGCCCGCATTTCTCACCAGGGTCACAGCCTGCGTCGCTGTCCAGGCGTTCGCTCCGCAAGGAGTTGGGCCGAAGAGCGTAGCACAGTCTACGGTTGAGGCCCGCGACGCCGCGGGCGGACGCCTGGACGCGACCCGAAGGGCGGTGCTGTCGGGGCGGCGGGGGGGCGGGGGTCGGCTCTCCCCCCGCCCCCCCCCGCCCCGTGCCCCCCCCCGCCTCCCCCGCCCCCCCCGTCCCCCCGCCCCCCCCCCCCCCCCCCCCGCCCCCCGACAGCACCGCGCAGACCATGACCCTGGTGAGAAATGCGGGCTATCCGTCGATCCGGCGTTCCATTTTCTCGCGCATATGGTCGCCGGCCATGATCGGCGGGTATTTCGCCGGGTTGCCGGCGCCGCAACAGCTATCCAGGCAGGCGATCTCGGCGTCGTAATTCGGGTGCAGGAAATAGCCGATGGTCTGGCGCCGGCTTTCCGTCCGCCGCTCCTCCGGCGGGTTGACGACACGGTGGACGGTGGATTTCCAGCGGTCGTTGGTCCAGCGCTGCATCATGTCGCCCAGATTGACCGCCAATTGCCCCGGCCCCGGCCGCACATCGAGCCAGGAGCCGTCCGGCATCAGCGCCTGCAGGCCGCCCGGCGCGTCGTTGAAGGCGAGGATCGTCAGGCTGCCGAAATCGGTATGCGCCCCGCAGCGGAGCTGGCCCGGCTGCGGGTCGTCCTCGATGACGGGATAGTGGTTCGACGGGCAGGTGCTGAAATGCTCGTCGATCTTGTCGTCGAAGAAGTCCTCCGGCAGCCCGAGCGCCACCGCGAAAATCCCCATCAGGCGCTCGGCCAGGGCTTCGAACGCGCAGTAGAACTCCGTCAGGGCTTCCCTGTAGGCGACGGGATGCGCCGGCCAGATATTCCCGGAATAGAACAGGGGCGCGCCCGGAATATGGGCGAACCGGTCCGCGGGCGGGACAAGCGGGCCGATGAAGAACTGCTCCCGGAGGTCCGGCGGCGTCTCCTGCCCCAGCGTGCGCGCCAGGTTGCGCGTCGCGACGGCGTGGTAGCCGCGCGGCGCCACGCCGTCTTCCGGCATGAAGCGCGACTTTTCCCCGGGCGGCAGGTCGAAGAATGTCCGCGAGACCGAAAAGGCGCGGTCGATCACCTCCTGGGGAATGCCATGACCGCTGACGATCAGGAAGCCGATATTCTCGCACGCCCAGGCAACCCGTTCGGCCACCTCCCGCCTGCCGGCGGCACTGCCGGACCGCCAGGGTCCGAGATCGATCGCCGGAATTGCATCGAGGGCCATGGCTCGGAGGGTTTCCTTTCCCGGACGCGCCGTGCGGACAGTGTAAACCGGGACGCGCCACAAAGAAAAAGGGCCGGCGCGGACGCCGGCCCTTTCCTTTGCGTGTCCGCCCGGAGGCGGATCAGACGGTGTCGCCCATGGGCAGGTCGCGGATGCGCTTGCCCGTCGCGTGGAAGATCGCGTTGGCGATCGCCGGCGCGACCGGCGGCACACCCGGCTCGCCCACGCCCGAGGCATGGACCGAGAAGGGATGCGGCACGATGTGCGTGTGGACCTTCTCGGGGAAGTTGTCCGAACGCACCATCTGGTAGTCGTGGTAGTTCGACTGCACGGCCGCGCCGTCTTCGAAGGTGACGCCGCTGTAGAGGGCGATGGTCATGCCCTGGACGGCGGAGCCTTCCATCTGGCTGCGAATCCGCTCCGGATTGGCCGCAAAGCCGCAATCGACGACCATGTGCATCTCGGGCACGGTGATCTTCCCGTCCACAATCTTCACATGCGCGCAGGTCGCCACATAAGTGACGAACGAGCGGTGCACCGCCAGTCCGAGGCCCTCGCCTGCGGGCATCTGCTTGCCCCAGCCGCCCTTTTCGGCGGCCAGCCTGAGGACGTTCTTCAGGCGCATGGTGTCGATCGGATACTCGTCATAGACCTCGCCATAGTCCCAGAAGTTCTCCGGGAAGCCCTGCTTCGGCGGGTCGAGCTTCCGGTCGGAGCCGATCAGCTCCAGCATGACCTCGAGATCGTCCCGGCCGAGCTCGGCCGCGAGTTCCGACGCGAAGGACTGCACTGCCCAGGCGCGCGGGATGTTCGAGACGGAGCGGAACCAGCCGATGCGCGTGTGCGCCATCGCCTTGCCGTTCTCCACCGAAAGGTTCGGGATTTCGAAGGGGATATCGACATGCCCCATCCCGCTCTCGATGAAGAACTGGTGCCCGCTGTCCGGCGCGAAGGTGGACAGGATCGACGGAGCCACCGAGTTGTGCCGCCAGCCGGTGACCTTGTTGTCGCCGTCCAGCGCAACCTCGATCCGCTCCACCGAGGCGGTGTGGTAGAAGCTGTGCCGGATATCGTCCTCGCGCGTCCACTGCACCTTGACCGGCATGCCGAGCTTCTTGCTGAGCATGGCGGCCTCGATGACGAAGTCGCACTTGGACTTGCGGCCGAACCCGCCGCCGAGCAGGGTCACATTCACCCTGACGTCGGCGACTTCCATCTCCAGCGCCGCCGCGACATCGCCGCGCGCGCCGAAGGGCGACTGCACCGGCGCCCAGATCTCGCACTTGCCGTCCGCGACACTGGCGACCGCCACCGGCGGCTCCATCATCGCGTGCGCCATATGGGCCTGGCTGTATTCCTGCGCGAAGGTCTTCGCCGCGCCCGCGAACGCCGCCGCAGCGTCGCCCTCGGCGCGGAACACCTGCCCCGGCTGCTTCGCCGTCGCCCGCATTTCCTCCATGTAGGATTCGGAGGTGTAGCCGCCATGCGGGCTGTCGCCCCACTGGATCTCCAGCGCGTCGCGGCCCTTGATCGCCGCATCCGTGTTGGAGGCAACGACGGCGACGCCGCCGAGCGGGGCGAACTTCGCCGGCATGATCGAGGCCGGAAGCGGCACGACATGCTCGACGCCCGGAACGGCCATGGCCGCGCTTGCGTCGTAGCTCTTCGCCTCGGCGCCGACCACCGGCGGGCGCGCGACGGCCGCCACCTTCATTCCCGGCAACATCACGTCGGCGCCGTAAACGGCCTTGCCGGTCGTGATGTCGTGCAGGTCGGTGATGCCGATATTGCCCTTGCCGATATAGCGGAACTCGGACTCGTCCCTGAAGGACAGCGCCTCGAATTCGGGCACAGGCTGCTTCATCGCAGCCTCGGCAAGTTCGCCGAATCCGGCTTTCCTGCCCCCGCCCGTCACCTCATGCACGCCGACCGAGACCGACGAGGCGTCCACGCCCCACATTTCGGCCGCGGCATTGGCGAGCATATGGCGCACCGACGCGCCCATCTGGCGCATGGACTGGATGTGGTGGCGCATGGAGCGCGACCCGTCCGTGTCCTGGTTGCCGTATTTCTCCTCGTCGCCTTCCGCCTGGACGATCTTCACCATGCCCCAGTCGGCGCCCATCTCGTCGGCAAGCACCATCGGCAGCGAGGTGCGCGAGCCGGTGCCCATCTCCGAGCGGTGGGCGACGATGGTCACCGTCCCGTCGGCGTCGATGGAGACGAAGATGTGCGGGTCGTAGCGCAGGCCGTTCGACATTGCATCGCCGCCGGTCTTGTAGCGCGCGAAACCCTCGGCCGTGGTGGCGAAGGCGGCGACGGCGAAACCGGCCGCCGAGCCCTGCAGGAACCGCCGCCGGGAGACATTGGCGAAAGCCAGCTTCGCCGCTTCGCGAACGGGGCTTCCGAGGAACGCTTTTTCCATCATGTGCAGCATGGCCTAGACCCCCGTCGATGCGAGCCGCACCGCGGAGACGATGCGCTCATAGCACCCGCAGCGGCAGATATTGTCGGCCATCCCGTCCAGGATTTCCCGGTCGGTCGGCTTCGGGTTCTCGGCCAGCAGGCTGGCGGCCTGCATGATCTGCCCGGTCTGGCAGAAACCGCATTGCGGCACATGCATCTCGCGCCACGCGACCTGGACCGGGTGGTCGCCGTCGGCCGACAGGCCCTCGATGGTGGTGACCGCCTTGCCTGCCACATCGCCCACGGTCATCATGCAGGACTTCTCCGCCTTGCCGTCCACATGCACCGTGCATGCGCCGCAGAGGCCGGCCCCGCATCCGTATTTGGTTCCCGTCAGGCCCGCCATGTCGCGCAGGGCCCACAACAGGACGGTGTCGTCCGGTCCGTCCAGCATCCGGGCTTCACCGTTGATGGTGACGCTCGCCATTCCGTGTCCTCCTCTTCAGTGACCGCACCCGGGCCGGCGCCTCGAAGGCGGCCCGGGCCGCGCAACGGTATGGTAGTCCTCTTTCCGCTCCGGGGGCCAGCCCCCGGACTGGGCCTTTGGGCCGCGCCGGGGCCGCCTCGCAGCAACACGCGGCGTCGAACGCCCGGCCGCGATGCCGAAGGTGCAGAACGGAAAGACCCGCGCGCCCCACCGCGTCGTGCCCGCCGGTTGAGCGGAACAGGCGGGTTCTGTAGGTTGCGGGAGATGAGACCGGCCATGCGACACGCACGACATTGCAGGATCGCGAAGGCGTTCGAATGCGGTGTCGATACAGACCGGGCGTTCGGGCCGTGACAGCGAAGATCGATCTGCCCCGGGACGAAGTCGCTGCATTCTGCAGGCGATGGCAGATTGTGGAACTGGCGCTTTTCGGCTCGGTCCTGCGCGAAGACTTCAGTCCCGGAAGCGATATCGACGTGCTCGCGCAGTTCGATCCGCGAGCGCACCACACGCTGCTCGATCTTGCCGAGATGCAGGACGAGTTGAGCGGAGCGTTAGGCCGCAGGGTCGATTTGATCGAACGGTCCGCCGTCGAGGCGAGCCGGAACTATCTCCGCCGCAGGGCCATCCTCGGATCGGCCGAAACAATCTATGCGAAGTGACGGCGCGCTGCTGCTCGACATGCTTCTGTCGGCGCGCGAGGCGGCGGCGTTTGCAGAAGGTTTGGCCTTTCCGGAGTTCGAAGGGGACCGCAAGACGCAACTCGCGATTCTGAAAGCTGTGGAGACGGTGGGGGAAGCGGCGTCCCGGATGCAGTCCGACACGACCGCAGCGCACCCCGAAATACCTTGGCGCCAGATCGTTGGAATGCGAAATCGCCTCGTTCACGGATATTTCGATATCAATTTGAGACGTTTGTGGGAAACGGTGCAGCGGGATATTCCCCGCCTTATCCTGCAACTCGAAGTCATCGTGCCGCCGGAGAACCGGTGACGCGGCGAGACTGTGTCACGCCGCTGCCAGACGCATAGCGGGGCGCGTGCGAACTAACAGCGTGACCACAATGGCGAGTTGCACGGTGTTGATGGCCGAGCCTGCGAGGAACGCCGTCTCGTAGCTTCCGGTGGCATCGAACAGCCGGCCGCCGAGCCAG
>MPNF01000249.1 GCA_002238885.1 Alphaproteobacteria bacterium bin95
CGATCGAGCGCATGGCCGCAGGCTTGCGCTTCATCAGCGCACCGCCCCCAAGATGGCTTTCGATATAGACAGAGTGCGGCGGCATCAGCGCGATCAGCGCCTGGCTCAGACCGGTCGTAGCCTTCGATCCGAAATACCCCACCGGCTGCCCCTCTCATGCGAGAGTGCAACCCATAGATGCGGGTGCCTATACAGTCAAGCGGGGATCAACGACGCGCCGACGGCGAGCAACATCAGCACGTACTCAGAACTAGCGGCGAGGTACCTGGGTAGTTACGCCGAATTTTCGTTCGTGTATGTAAGCTGCGATTTGTGTGGCAACACTAAGAGCCTGCTTCGGCCGGTTCTGTTTCGCTGGCTTTCATTGCCGCTAACAGATTCGGCATAGAGACGAAGCCAACCGCGCAATTGCAGTCGCCGTGTTGCTTGGGTTGTCCGATTCGTCTTGGACCGTCGCAACGCTCGCAAGCGTAGGTGTAACGCGGCAACGCGAATTCTTTAGGCATAGCGGTTTTCCTTTCCTGAAAGGTGCGGGCCGGACCGTCCGGCTCAGGAACAAATTTGCGCCCGGTCGCAGCCGGCCCGAATAGCAGGCGCGCTGGAAGCGCCGGACGTCCTCGATACCGTCCGGCCCGGCGCCTTGCCGCCTGAGCAAGTGCGGCCATGCAAGCGCCGCGTTGGTGTAATGGTCTTCGGCTTCCGCCTTCCGTTACTGGTCGGCCAGCGCGAGCGCCGGGTGCTGGCCTTGTAGAAGGTCCTCTATCCAGTGCAGGAATTCGACAATCGGAGTCACGCGAGCGCCGAAGGTTCGCAGTTCGCCGCGCTCGCGCATTTCGACATACCGCGCGCCTATGCCGTACGCCTCGCCGCGTTCCGCCAGCGTCGGAATCGTTCCGCAAGCGCCATAGGCTTCAAGCCGGCCGGTTTCGGGCCAGTAGAGCGCGGCGGCGGTCAGCGATACCGAACCGCCAAGGTCAATCCCGACATAGACCGGCCCGGCCCGGTCGGGTTGTTCCTGAAGCGCGCAAGACTCCCAAATGTCGGGCGGAGCGATAGGTTCCCGCGACGGGCTTTGCGGTTGATTCAAGTCGTAGCTGCGAAACGCCGATTGCTCGGCCGGGTTTGCCGCCGCCCGCCTCGCCATGTCGCGCATATAGGACAGGCTCTTGACGCTGCCCAGCGTCGGGTTGGCTATCCTCCAAGCGTCTTATCGTCGAGCGCGCAACCCGCCGGCGCTTCATGGACATGCACAACGCAAGCCGGATCGCCGGCGCATTCGACCATTTCCCGGCTTGGTGGACTGTCGCCAAGGACGCTGATTGCGAGCAACCGCCCGTCGCGGGCGGAATTGCTAGACAGAAGCCCGGCCACCAGCGCGCGGCCCCGCTCAGGCGCAAGCCCTATTTCGTCGAATATGGCCAGGTCAAAGCCGCTGGCGTGACCGGTTGACTTGTCGGCTGACAGGAAAGCCGCCTCGCCCCAGCGCGAGCGGATGGCGAGCGGAACCTTGCCGAAGTGCAGCGACCGCTTGTCAGCGCCCGACAGAATGCGGCTTGCGAACGCAATGTCGCTTGCCTGAGTCCAAAGCTCGCGCGCCTTCTCTTTCGATATGCTGGCAACGCCACAACGCCAGCCCGGCCGCCTGAGCGGGCCATCGTCGGCAAGGTGCGCGAGTATCAGGACCGCGACCGCCGCCGACTTCGCATTCTTGCGCGCGACAAAACATCCGGTTTCCCGTACGCCTTCCGCCAGCGCCTCGCGGAAGAATGCGACCGCGTATTCGGGAAGCTCCAGCGGTTGGCCCGAATTCGCGTTGTCATTCGAGCGCGATCTCGGTTTCGAGCCACGTGCCCGCCTCCGCCAGCAGCCTCTGCCGGACCGCGTCGGCGTCTCCAACTCCCAGCTGCTCCAGGCGCAACCATTCCAGCCGTTCGAGCACCAGCACCGCCTGCGCCAGGCGGCGCAGCACGGAAGGCGGCAGGCCCACCGCCACGGACGCGCCCGACGCCGATGCGGCTTCGAGCGTGCGGTTGATATATTCCGAGACCGTCAGCCCGGAGGCCTTGGCGTCTTCGCCGATGCGCGCCCACTCGGTATCGGTGGCCATGAGACAGCGCCGTTTCCTCTTCTCACCCGAAGGTCGAACCGCCATCACTGCTACTCCCGTTCAGCCGCCCATACACAATCCCGATATAAACGATACCGGGGCACATGCCGGCATCGAACCGCATTCAGCCATATGCGGCATGTCATGCAGCTTTCCCGCCGGTGTTGCGGGGCCGGAGTTCTCCGCCGCAGAGTGCGCGAAGCCTGTGGTCTCGCCGCTGCCGATGGCGGCAGGCATCCCGTCGTCGTGGTACCGCGCCCGTATTCACTCTTCGAGCAAATCCTGCAGCAGCGGCATTTCCGCCGCCCGGCGGTCGTCCCGGCGGGGTGCCGAAGACACGCCGGTCGCCGGGTCCGGTATCTGCGGCTCCGGGATCAAGGCCTCCGCGACGATCGCTGCCCTGTCGCCGCCGAGCACACTCTCGAGCAATCCGACCGCCGCCTCGCGCCGGCCCTCCCGCACCATTGCCCGAAGCCGCGCCACCAGCAGCGCGCGTAAATCGTCCGCCACAGTCCCGTCCGCTTCGTCCCCGGAAGGCGCCAGACCGACCGCAAGGTCCTGAACCGTTCGGGATATATGACGCTGCTCCCCGGCATCCAGGACCAGGGGCCGGGCCACGGCCTTCTTCCCCGCCAGTTCCGCCGTCAGCGCGCATTCGCGCATCCATTCCGCCCTCGACTTGCCGCGCTCGGCAGACCACCGCCCGATCGCATCCCACTCCCCGTCGGTCAGCGAGACCGTGCGGTTCATGGCGGTCGTATTCACCTTTGCAGAGCGCCGCTTCCTCATGCGTCATGCTCCCCGTCGGCCGGACGCAGGAGACGCACCGCCTCGCCGAATGTGACGACCGCCTCAGCGCCTCCGGGCGCACGAACCGCAAAACGACCGGCAGCGGACAGCACACGGAGATTCTCGCAGAGACGGCGCTGTTCCTCCTCCGGCAGCACCAGCGGATGCCCGGCAGGCTCTTGTCGGGCGTCGGGAACGCCCTCGGCGGCTTGCCGGCAACTGAACCATATGAACCGCGAGACATTCAGCTTCGCCTTCTTCGCCCGCCTGCGGATCCGCTCCCACACCTCCGGCGGGCAGTAGAAGCAACGCTGTTTCGCCAGTTTCACACTCTCCCTCCTTCGCATATGCGAGACCGCGGATGCCAATCCGGTATCGATTTTGGCCGGAGCGTCGGACAAGGCGACGGCCGGCCGGCCGTCGAAGCCGCCAACGCCCGGCGCGCAAGATATGGCCCCCCAACGACAGCCGCCGGGACCCGGTTGCCTCCCGCACGAATGTCCGGTTTGCAGACGCCGCCGTCAGCCCGCAGCGCCTTGCTCTTCTGCCGTAGCCTGCCGCCATCCGCTGGTGTGCAACGCGACCCCGCAGGTCGCTTCCGGCCATATAAGTTGCCTGTATTAATTGCCATGAAAGACCTGTTTCAACCACATGCCCATAGAACTATACCTAGCCGCAATAGCGGTCCAATCAATTATCCATATCATAGTGCTCATGATCCTTTGTATGTAATATATCATGGCTTCATCCGTTGCCCAGACTGTCCCGGTGTGTTGAGCTTCGCATCGTTATACACCCATATGCAACTTCTGGTTCACATGGTCAGCAATATGATATGGCCTCATGCCCCGAAAATATATGCTTGACTATCATCATAACGCGTTGTATTTATGTAGAAGAAACAGGAGTCCATGTAACTTCATGTCGGGTGTCGTAGCAAGAAGCCTGCCCTGTGTTTTTGGCTACACGCTCTATTCCGGCAACCAGTTCCCCCACGACATGCGGGGGTGGCTGGCGCAATCGGTCCTCGGCGTCCCGGAAAGCCGGGTCCGGATCGTGAGCCCCGACATGGGCGGGTCCTTCGGTCTGCGGTCCTCCGTCTTCCCCGAGATGGCGCTGGTGCTCTGGGCGGCGCGCCGCCTGGGGCGTCCCGTCAAATGGGTGAACGAGCGCTCCGACGGCATCCTCGAGGAACAGGCCCGGGATTTCATCATGGGCGGGGAACTCGCGCTCGACGCGGACGGCCGGTTCCTCGGCCTGCGTGTGCGCGTCACGGCGAATATGGGCGCCTATCTCGCCAATTACGGCCCGCACCCGGCCTTCGGCAATCTCTCAGGCGTGGCCGGGGTCTATACCACGCCCGCCATCCATGCCCGGGTCACCGGCGTGTTCACCAATACCGGCCCGACGGGCCCGTGCCGCGGGGCCGGGCGCCCCGAGGCGACGTCGCTGATCGAGCAGATCGTGGACAAGGCGGCGCGCGAAACGGGGATCGACCGGGTGGAACTGCGCCGCCGGAACACGATCCCGCCGGGCGCGATGCCCTACCGGACGCCGCTCGCCTACGAATACGATTGCGGCGAGTTCGAACGCAATATGGACCGGGCGCTGGCCATCGCGGACGCCCGGGGCTTCGAGGCGCGCCGCAGGGAGGCGGCGGCGTCGGGCCGGCTGCGCGGCCTCGGGATCGCCAACACCGTGGAGCAATCCGCCGGCGGCGCCGACGAAGGCGGGGAAATCCGCTTCGACCGCGAGGGCAATGCGACCGTGCTGATGGGCACCCACTCCCACGGGCAGGGCCACGAAACGGTGTTCAGGCAGTTGGTTTCGGAGCGCTTCGGGCTCGAATTCGAGTCCATCCGCTACGTCCAGGGCGATACCGACATGGTGGCCTACGGCCACGGCACCGGCGGGTCGCGGGTGTCGGGCCTCGGCGGCAGCGCGCTCCTGGGCGCGGTGGAAAAGATCGTCGCCAAGGGGCGCGCGATCGCCGCCCATGCGCTCGAGGCGGCGGAAGACGACATCGAGTTCGCAGCCGGCCGGTTCGTTGTCGCCGGAACCGACCGGGCGCTCGATATCCGCGAGGTCGCCGGCCTTGCGTTCCAGCCGGCCTCGCTGCCGCCCGGCATGGACAGCGGCCTCTCAGGTTTCGCGACGTTCCGCCCGCCGGCGCCGACCTTCCCGACCGCCTGCCATGCGGCCGAGGTCGAGGTCGATCCCGAGACCGGGGCGGTCCGCATCCTGCGCTATGTCGCGGTCGAGGATGTCGGCACGGTTCTCAACCCGCTTCTCCTCAACGGGCAGTTGCATGGAGGGATCGTTCACGGCGCGGGCCAGGTCGTCCTCGAGGAAATGCGCTGGGACGGGCACGGCCAGGTGTTGAGCGGCTCCTTCATGGACTACGCCATGCCGAGAGCGGACGGGACGCCGTTCTTCGAGATCGA
>MPNF01000250.1 GCA_002238885.1 Alphaproteobacteria bacterium bin95
GCCGCCGGGACTTTGCGCTTGCGCCCGGCCCGATTTTGCCTATGTTGCGCAGCCTGATGCGGGAGTAGCTCAGAGGTAGAGCATCACGTTGCCAACGTGAGGGTCGCGAGTTCAAATCTCGTCTCCCGCTCCAGACCCTTCCCGAAATTGCCTCAATGCCGCTCGGGCAGGACCTCCCCGAGGGCCTTCTCGAAGGCCTCCGGCTGCTCGTACATGGCCCAATGGCCGGCGCGCGGCACCATGGCGATGCGGGCCGTCGGTCGAATCGCACGCACAGCGGCAACGCGCTCCCGGAAGAACGGCCATGCAGTCCAGTCCCACTCGCCCCAGATCGCGGCCAGCGGCGCCTCGATAAGCGGCAGCCGGTCGCGGAGCGCTGGCGTCGCGCTCACCCAGCGGCTCTTGGTCACGGCACGCATCGTGTTGGTAACCTGCATGTGAATCGCGAAGTCATCGACGGCGCGCGGGTCGGCCAGCATCAGGATCTCAAGATTGCGCCGCGCGAGGCTCTTGAGCTGGGCGGGGGTCATGTCCCGCCTGAACCGCTCTAGCGCCGGTCCCCGCGCCCGGCGCAGCCCCATCGCGCCGACGCCGACCATGGTGAAGCTGTGCAGCAGGTCCGGCAGGTAGGGAGCCGCGTGGCCGCCAACGATCCCGCCGAACGAGAACCCGACCAGATCGACCCTTCGGTCCCGCTCCTCCAGAACGGAGCGCAGGCCTTCGGCGACGATCCGCCCTATCGCATCGATGTCGCGGCGGTCCGGCGGCGGCGCGGACTCGCCGAGGCCTGGCGTGTCGCAGACATAGACACGGCGCTCGCGTGCGAGCGAACGGACATTGCGGAACCAGTGCCACCAGGAGCCGTAGCCACCATGCATCAGCATGAGCGGCGGCGCTCCCGGCTCGCCGAAAACCCGCCACATCATTTCGCCGTCGCCGCATGGCGAGGTCTTGATCGTCGCCCCGGCTTCGACCGCCCGAATGGCCGCCTCGACCGCAGGCGGGGGCAGGACCGGCGGCCGCGTACTCCTGCGGAGGCCTGCAGCCACCTTGCCGTCGCCCGTCACGCCCGCGCTCTGCGTCCCGTACGGTGAAGAAAGACGAGACAATCGCGCTTCTTGCGCCGCAGGTCGGCGCAGGCCCGTCTGGCGGCGCCTTCCTCAAACCCGGCCAAGCGCGCGCGGTACAGCTTACGTCCGCTGGACGCCTTCATCGGCCAGGCGCCGGCATAAACCCCGCTGGGTAGCGCCCGCAAAAGCTCCGCAGCAGTCTGTGCCTGTCTTCGCGCCGTTTTGCGGTTGGCATAGACCCCCACCTGCACGGCGTAGTCGCCAATGTCGGCCACCAGGACCGCCGGCGGCAATTTCGGCACGGCCGCCATCGCCGGCAGTTTCCCTGTTGCCAGCGCCGGCGGAGCGGCGGGCGCCGGCCGAGCCCCGCGGCGCGAGGCGAGCGGGAGGGCCGCGCGCCGGCCGGGCGGCTGGCGCGGATGCAGCCGGAGGCGCCGTCGCAACCCGGGGCGCCGGTACCGGAGGTGGAGCCGTGGCCGGAACGGCGCCATGCCGAACGACAAAGCAATCCATTCGCCGCTGCTTGAGCTTGTGGCAGGCCCGGGAGGCACCCGACTTGCTGTACCCCACCAGTCGGGCGCGGTGCAACTGACCGCCCTTGCGGCTCGCCTTGGACCATGCGCCCCAAGCGCCTCCGTTCGGAAGCCCCACCTTTTTCGCCGCCGCGCGGGCCAGGCTCCGGGCAGCGGCCTTGTCGCGCACCGCACCCACCTGAACGGCCCAGACAAGCCCCGCGTCGTTGACGGCCGGGCGCGGCTTCAGGCGGGCGAAGATGCGGTCCGTCAATTTTGCGACATGGCGGTCGCGAGATCGGGCCGTGCGGCCTCCCATGACGATGGTAATCAGGCGGCGGCCCTTGCGGACCGCGGAGAAGGCCAGGTTGAAACCGGATTTGGAAATGTAGCCGGTCTTCAACCCGTCCGCGCCCGAATAGCGCCGCAACAGGCGGTTGTGCGAACGATAGGTGCGTCCCCGGAACTTGAACCTCTTCAAGGAGAAATAGTCGTAATATTGCGGGAAATTCCTGATGAGCGCGCGCGCCAGCCGGGCCATGTCGCGAGCCGTGGTCCATTGCTTCGAATGCCAGAGCCCCGAGGCGTTGCGGAACGAGGTGTGGTTCATCCCGAGCTGCCGCGCCTTGCGGTTCATCACTTTCGCGAACTTCCGCTCGCTGCCGGCGATGAAATAGGCAACCGTTGTCGCCACATCGTTGGCCGACTTGACCAACAACGCCCTTATGGCTTCGCCGACGGTGATAGTGGAACCTCGTTTGAGGCCGAGCCTGGAAGGCGGCTGCAATGTCGCGCGGCGCGGCACCTTCATGCGCGTCGAAAGCTTGTACTTGCCGCTCCGCAGCCGCTCGAAGAGGAGATACACGGTCATCATCTTGGTGAGCGACGCCGGATAACGGCGCGCCGTCGACCGTTCCCCGTGCAGCACGGCGCCGGTCTCGGCGTCGATGACGACCGCGGCGTAGCGTGCCGCCGGCGCGGGGCCGGCCGCCAGAACGGCTGCAGCCAGAAGCAGGACAGCAAGAATCGCCTTCATAGGCCCTCCCCGGCCGACATAGAGTCAATCCGGTCCCGCCGCAATGCCGAACAGTGTTTTTCGCCTGCCTAAGGTCTCGCAGCCGCCCTTGAACGGCTGCGGCTTACTCCTACTTCGGTACCGGTTATGCTAGGCTCGCAGATGCGGTCCCGGTACGGGAGAAAGCGGATGAGCGACGAGCGGCGAGGAGGAGACGGCAACCCGGCGACGGGTCTGCTCGTCAAGACCAAGCCGGAGACCAAGAAGCCTTCGCTGTACAAAGTCATCATGCTCAATGACGACTACACCCCGATGGAATTCGTCGTCCACATATTGCAGGCCTTCTTTCATAAAAGCAGTGAGGAAGCGACGAAGATCATGCTGTTGGTCCATCAACGGGGAATCGGGGTCTGCGGCGTATATACCTATGAGGTCGCCGAGACCAAAGTGACGCAGGTGGTGGACTTCGCGCGGCGACACGAACATCCGCTGCAACTGACGCTTGAGAAGGAGTAGCCGGCCGATGCTGTCGCGCACACTCGAACAGACGCTGCACCGGGCGCTCTCCTATGCCAAGGAACGCAGGCACGAATATGCGACGCTGGAGCACCTGCTGCTGGCGCTTACCGAGGACCGGGACTGCGTTTCCGTCCTGCGCGCATGTTCGGTCCATGTCGACAATCTCAGGTCCGCGGTTTCCGGCTACCTGGACGAGGAACTCGACAACCTCGTGGTGGAGCGCGAGGACGACCCGAAGCCGACGGCCGGCTTCCAGCGCGTCCTGCAGCGCGCCGCGATCCATGTGCAGTCGTCGGGGCGCGAGGAAGTAACGGGGGCCAACGTGCTCGTGGCGATCTTTTCCGAGCGGGAAAGCCACGCCGTGTTCTTCCTGCAAGGCCAGGAAATGACGCGCCTCGATGCGGTCAACTATATCAGCCACGGCATCGCGAAGAGCGCCGGCCATTCGGAGCCCCGGCGGGTGCGGGGCGCGGACGAGCGCCAGGAGAACGACAACGGCGAATCCGGCAAGGCCAAGCCTGCAGAAGCGCTGGAGGCCTATTGCGTCAACCTCAACGAAAAGGCGGACGCCGGCAAGATCGACCCGCTGATCGGGCGCGAGCTGGAAGTCGAGCGGACGATCCAGATCCTGTGCCGGAGGACGAAGAACAACCCGCTCTATGTGGGGGAGCCCGGGGTCGGAAAGACGGCGATCGCCGAGGGCCTTGCCCGCAAGATCGTGGAGAGCGCGGTGCCCGAGGTGCTGGCCGCCGCAACGATCTATGCGCTCGACATGGGCTCCCTGCTTGCAGGCACACGCTACCGGGGCGACTTCGAGGAACGGCTGAAACAGGTGCTGACCGAACTCGATTCGCTCGAGGGCGCGATCCTGTTCATCGACGAGATCCACACCGTCATCGGGGCCGGCGCCACCAGCGGCGGCTCGATGGACGCCTCCAACATACTGAAGCCCGCGCTCGCGAGCGGCACGCTGCGCTGCATCGGCTCGACCACATACAAGGAATACCGCAACTATTTCGAGAAGGACCGCGCCCTGGTGCGCCGCTTCCAGAAGATCGACGTGCACGAGCCCTCGGTGCCGGACGCCATCAAGATCATGATGGGGCTGAAACCCTATTACGAGGAGCATCACGGCGTCCGCTACACGACCGAGGCCATCCGCACGGCGGTCAGCCTGTCGGCGCGCTACATCAACGACCGCAAGCTGCCGGACAAGGCCATCGACGTCATCGACGAGGTCGGCGCCGCGCAGCTTCTCCTGCCGCCGAGCCGGCGCAAGAAGACGGTCGGCGTCCGCGATGTCGAGGGCATCGTCGCCAAGATTGCGCGCATCCCGCCGAAGAGCGTGAGCCGGGACGACCGCGAAGCCCTGCAGACGCTGGAACGCGACCTGAAGACGGTGGTGTTCGGGCAGGACCCGGCCATCGAGGCGCTTGCAAGCGCAGTCAAGCTTGCGCGCGCCGGGCTCAGGGAGCCCGAGAAGCCTATCGGCAGCTATCTGTTCTCGGGCCCCACCGGCGTCGGCAAGACCGAGGCCGCCCGCCAGCTTGCGCGCTGCCTCGGCGTCGAGCTGGTGCGGTTCGACATGTCGGAATATATGGAGCGGCACAGCGTCTCGCGGCTGATCGGCGCGCCTCCCGGCTATGTCGGCTTCGACCAGGGCGGACTGCTGACCGATGCGGTGGACAAGAACCCGCATGTGGTGCTGCTGCTCGACGAGATCGAGAAAGCGCACCCCGACGTCTTCAACGTGCTGCTGCAGATCATGGACTACGGCAAGCTGACCGACCACAGCGGCAAGCAGATCGATTTCCGCAATGTCATCGTGATCATGACGACCAATGCCGGCGCGTCGGACCTCGCCAAGGCGGCGATCGGGTTCGGGCGCAATGTCCGCGAGGGCGACGACAAGGAGGCCATCGACCGGCTCTTCACGCCGGAGTTCCGCAACCGTCTGGATGCGATCATTTCCTTCAGCAATCTGCCGATCGAGGTGGTGCATCGGGTGGTGGACAAATTCGTCGCCGAACTGGAAGGCCAGCTCGACGACCGCCAGGTGGAAATCCTCCTGACCGAGGCAGCCCGCGCATGGCTCGTCGAAAAGGGCTACAGCACGGAATACGGCGCACGTCCGCTCGCGCGCGTGATCCAGGAGCACATCAAGAAGCCGCTTGCCGAGGAGTTGCTTTTCGGCCGCCTGGCCAAGGGCGGCT
>MPNF01000251.1 GCA_002238885.1 Alphaproteobacteria bacterium bin95
GCAGGCGGATGCGGTCGCCGAGCCGGACCGGGCCCCGCGAGAACAGGGCCCGGGCGAAGTTGCCCATCCGCCCGCCATGGGAGAAATCGTGCCGGTCGCCGAAGCTCTCGTGCAGCGCGCCGCTGCGGTCCAGCCGCCAGTCGTCGAAGACGACGGTAATGTCACGGTCGACAGCGGGCGGGTTCCGTTCCTCGACGATCAGGGGGCCGTAGAGGCCCCTGGCGACCTGTTCCCAGGAGCGGTGGTGGGCGTGGTACCAGTAGGTCCCTGCATGGGGGACCTCGAACGCATAGTCGAAGGTCCCGCCCGGATCGACCGCGGCCTGGGTCAGGTCGGGCACGCCGTCCATCGCGTTGTCGAGATGGATGCCGTGCCAATGGATGGCGGAGCGCCGGCCCGATCCGTTATCGAAGGCGACAGAAGCGCGGTCGCCTTGTCGGAAACGGAGTTCCGGCCCCGGACTCGATCCGTTGAAGCCGAGCATGCGGGTCGAGGCTTCGCCTTCCGGCAAGAGCCGGGCGGAGACAGGCCCGGCCTTCAGCCGGAAGGCCGGCTTCGCCCAGGCCGTCCCTGGAAGCAGGACCGTCGCGGCCGAGCAGGCGAGAAATTCTCTTCGGTTCATGGGCTACTCTCCCACGGGGCTCCCTGCAGGGTGGTCAGAGCGGCTGTCGCCAGAAGGACAACAAGGACCGCAGCTCCTTCGACGGCGATGGAGCGGCGCAGAGCCACCGCCGCCCGGCGGTCGTCCGCCCTCATGCCGGGAACGAAACGGAGCTTGTTGGCCGCCGCGGCCGCGAGCAGGCAGGCGACGGCCCCGATCTTGGCAAGCAGCGTGAGACCGTAGCCGGTCTCCAGCAGGGCTTCGAGGCCGCCCAGCAGTCGCCACGCCATGACGATCCCGGCGGCAATCATGAGCGGTACTGTAACGGCGGCGATGTGACCGAAGCGGTGCCCCAGGCCAGCTGCGAGGAAGAGATTTTCGCGGTCCCCGGCAAGCGCACGGAGCGGCAAGAGGACGCCGATCCAGAAGGCGCCGCCGGCGAGATGCAGCAGAAGCAGTATTTCCAGCCAAAGCGCCCCCACGTCCGTGACATGCCCGACCCGGGAAAACGACCACAGCACCACCAGGCCGCCGCCGGCGGCGATCGGCAGGCCGATCCCGGCCAACCGGAGCCCCAGAAGGACCAGACCCAGGCCGGCAATACGGTAAGCGAACGCCGTGCCCACCGGTGTCTGCCACAGCAGGCCCAGCATCTCGGGGTCGGCCATGCCCGAGAGCGCGCCAGTCATGGCGGCGCCCTTGAGAGCGAAGCCGGCGCCGGCAGCCAGCAATGCGAGCACGGCAAACGCGGTCGCCTGCCGGACCATGGTAGCGTGCAAGCTGCGCGTCTCGCGGGCGAAGACGATGCGCACCAGAACCAGGCCGGTGCTTCCCAGAACCCCGAGACAGAGCAGGAACTTCACCAGGGTCGAAGCCAGTTCCCATATGTCCGGCACGAGTCATTTCACCCGGAAGGTGAAGGTCTTGCGCATGGCATGCCCGTCGCCCGAGAGGCCGCGCCATTCGATCCGGTAGCGGCCGCTGCCCATGTTCTCGAGCGGCAGCTCGAACCGGGTCGCGAACGCTTTCCGGCCGCCCGGTTCGAGGTCGATCCCGTTCCCGTCGTCATGGGTCATGCGGACCCGTGTCAGGCGGATGCGCCTGGCGAAGGTCAGAACGATGTGCGGCGGCGCCCGCACCAGCACGGCGCCATCCTCCGGCGCGGTGGCGTCGAGGGCGGAATGGGGCAGTGCCGGGGTTGCCGCGAGGGCAAGCATTCCGGCGATCATGATCGCCTTCATGGGCGTCATCTCATCGGATGCCGTTGGCGCGCTGGAGTTCGCGGACATAGGCCACGACCGCGGCCACGTCGCGCCGGCTCAGCCCCTCGACCGGCGGCATGTTCCCGAAACGCCAATGGTGTGCCCGGACGCCGCGCGCGACCGCGCGCTGGAACGATTCGTCCCCATGGTGGCCGGGCTCGTAGATGATGTGGACCAGCGGCGGGGCGGTCCCGTCCTGTCCGGCCGCGTTCCGGCCGTGGCAGGACGCGCAGTTGGCGTCGTAGGTCTTCTGCCCGGCCTGCGCGCGCGCCGAGAGGGTGTCCGGCAGGCTGACCGCCGCGATCGGCGTCCCACCGCCCGCACCGTCCTCCCCTTCGCCGAAAAGGAAGTAACCCGCCACGCCGACGGCGGCGGCCAGGACGAGCAGGATCGCGCCCCGCCTCAGTGACATGCCTTGCCCAGCGCCTTCAGCCGCCAGTAATTGTAGGGAAGCGGGGTGACGAAACCGGCGGCCAGCATGAGCGGTACGACCCACCATGTCAGCATGGCCCCGCCGGTCAGCGCCCAGTCGACCGCGTTCATCATGGCCTCCATGGAAATCATCGAGATGAAGGACATGCCGATGGCGGTGCGGAAGGCCGTCCGCAAATCCATCTGTCGGGAGAGGATGAACGTCTCCAGGGCGATCGAGGTCAGCAGCCCGTTCACGATCGCCAGGATCATGATCGCCATCGTCGGCCAGGGAATCCCCGTGAACTGGAAGAAGGCGATGGTGCCGAAATCGCCGATGGCGCATCCCAGGAGGCACCATGCCGTGTTCTTCGAGGCCCGGCGCCAGGTGTGGCGACAGTGCCAGTCTATGGCGATGCTTGCAGCTATGGCGACCATGGCGATGCCCCTTGCCTTGTCCCTGCCGGCAACATAAGGTTTCCGGTTACTGGAAAGTCAAGTGCCTGAGCCCATGAATATCTCCGCTGCTTCGAAGGCCGCAGGACTGCCTGCGAAGACGGTCCGCTACTACGCCGATATCGGGCTGGTTTCGGCGCCGTCCCGGACGGATTCGGGATACAGGACCTACGACGACGGCGCGGTGCGCAAGCTCGTGTTCATCCGCCGGGCGCGGGAGTTCGGGTTCTCCATCGGAGAATGCCGGGAATTGCTGAGCCTCTACGAGGACCAGAACCGGTCCAGCGCCGACGTGAAGCGGATTGCGACGAAGCGGCTGGAGGAAATCGCGGAGAAGCAGCGCGGGCTGCAATCGCTGCATGACGAACTCGCCCACCTGATCGAGGCCTGCCGGGGCGACAACCGGCCGGACTGCCCGATCATCGACGGGCTGGGCAATCGGTACGGAGGTCTTTGAGGGCCGCCCGTCCGGGGTGCGGGACGGTACGGTCGTGTCTCAATGCCAGGCGCCGCCATGGCTGGTCCAGGCCTCCCGGTCCAGCCCGAGACAGCGGTTCAGGGCTCTGTTGCAAACCTGTTGGAATGGCGCAGTAAACCGTGGGAGAGGCTGGTTTCGAACTATGCTTCCGCTGTGGCCAGATGGTCCTGTAGCAAAGACATCGCCTCGGTCAGGGCGCAGGGGCCGATGCCGAAGGCGCGCTCGACGATCCTCGCCTCGCCGAGAATACCAGCCTGGATGGCAAACGCCCTGGCCGGGCCCTTGCGCAGTGCGCGCATGACCTCGAAGCCCCGGATCGTGGCGTAGGCCGTCTTCAGCGTCTTGAAGCCCCGCACCGGCCGGATCAGCAGCTTGAGCTTGCCTTGGTCGGCCTCGACGGTGTTGTTGAGGTATTTCACCTGCCGGTGCCTGGTTTCCTTCGACTCCATCTCGTCGCGAACGGCGCCTGCCGCGCCGACGGCCCCCGAGGCCACGCGGGCCAGATCGTCCAGAACGTGCTTTCCGGTTTGCATGGGCTCGACTCCGCGCATAGCTTCTCGACCGCGCCGACAGGATGGGCCATGAAATGATGCTTGTGACGGGAGATCGTGCCGGCCGGTCGGGGCCGGCAAGGCCCCGGCCGTGATTCTTCCCGTCGTTCCATTCCCTGTCATCGATCCGGTTGCGGTCGAATTCGGGCCGCTGGCGATACGGTGGTATGCGCTCGCCTATCTTGTCGGCCTGATCGTCGGCTGGCGGCTCGCGCGCCGCCTTGCCGTGCAGCCGCCCTACCTCATGCGCGCGGAGCGGGTGGACGACCTGCTGGTCTGGATGGTGCTGGGTGTGGTGGCCGGAGGGCGGCTCGGCTATGTGCTGTTCTACAAGCCCGGCTACTACTTGCTGAACCCGGACGAGGTGCTGTTCCTCTGGCAGGGCGGCATGTCGTTCCATGGCGGGCTTGCCGGCGTCGTGCTGGCGAGCTTCCTCTTCGCGCGGCGCCACAAACTGCCCTTCCTGCGCGTCGGCGACATCGTGGCGGCAGTGGCGCCGCTCGGACTGTTGCTCGGCCGGCTCGCAAATTTCGTGAACGGCGAACTCTACGGCAGGGCGTCCGATGTCTCCTGGGCGATGG
This sequence comes from Alphaproteobacteria bacterium bin95, assembly GCA_002238885.1. Classification (GTDB taxonomy): domain Bacteria; phylum Pseudomonadota; class Alphaproteobacteria; order Bin95; family Bin95; genus Bin95. The sequence continues at coordinate 4,341 of MPNF01000251.1, forward strand.
TCTTTCCCTCCGACCCGGCGCAGGTGCCGCGACACCCGAGCCAGCTTTATGAAGCGGCGCTGGAAGGCTTGGCTCTCGGCCTCGTCATGCTGGCGCTGGCGTCGCGGGAACGGGTGCGGGCAAAGCCCGGCCTGCTGGCGGGCGTCTTCTTCCTCGGCTACGGGCTTGCGCGGTCCTTCGCCGAGCTGTTCCGGGAACCGGATGCGTATCTGGGGTTCATCCTGGGGCCGGTCACGATGGGGCAGCTGCTTAGCCTGCCGCTGGTCGTAGCCGGGCTCTATCTGCTGGTCCGCCGCCAGTGAGCGTCAGCCGGGCCGCGCGGCTCGCCCGGCGCATCGAACGCGACGGGCCGATCCCGTTGGCCGAGTTCATGGCGCTGAACAACGCCCCCTACCGGAGCGGACCCCAAACAGACAAAACGCCTACAAACGAAAGCCCGGTGAGAAATCCGAGCTATCCATCCGGTGATGCCCCCGCGGGGGTAGCCTGGCGCACTACGTTTCTGCCCCCTACCGGAGTCGACCCCCTGCAGCCTGGATTGCCGATTGTCATGACAATCGGTTTGGCATAGGTTGCGCGCCGGAAATCAAGGTCAGCTGATGACGGCCCGGGGGGCGGGAGTGCCCGGGAGGCCGTCCGCCCTCTGAATGTTTCAGAACGGCTCCGGACGAGGTGTGACGGACCCCGACGGAGAAGAGCCCGGCAGGACAGCCGGGACCCTCTCATGAAAGCCCACCACGACCCCGAAGGCGCTTTTCAGCGCCCGGCCGGAGGGAGTCCGGCCCCGACGCATACCGTCCGTCTGATCGACCTCCCCGACCACGACGCCGATTACGAGTCCATCAGGAAGCATCTGGCGGCGCATCTGCGCCGCTTGCGCGAACGGAAGCCGCTGCTCGCCTATTTCGAGGATTTGCGCGAGCGGGAGCAAGAGAAGGTGTACGGGGTCATTCCGCCCCTCGAAGAGGACGATTTCCTG
>MPNF01000252.1 GCA_002238885.1 Alphaproteobacteria bacterium bin95
CCCCGCCAGCCTCCGCAAGGATCTTCGTGATCGCTGCCGTAAGCGTCGTCTTGCCATGATCAACATGGCCGATCGTGCCTATGTTGCAGTGCGGCTTCGTCCGCTCAAACCGAGCCTTGCCCATCGAAATCTCGTCTCGCTGCGATACTTGGTGGTTTCTAGTCGGTTCCGTTCGTCCCGGCCGAAGCTGGAGCGGGTGACGGGGATCGAACCCGCACCACCAGCTTGGAAGGCTGGGGCTCTACCATTGAGCTACACCCGCAGGCGCGCCGCCTTAGCTTCGTCCGTGCAGTCCTGCGCTGCGCTCATACCCCGCCGTTCGACCGTGGTCCGGACCGTCCGAATGGTGGAGGGGGTTGGATTCGAACCAACGTAGGCAATGCCAACGGGTTTACAGCCCGTCCCCTTTAGCCACTCGGGCACCCCTCCGTTCCGTGCCCGAAACGGCGGGCGAAAATGATATGCTCATGCGGCAATGTCAATGCCCAATCGGACGCAATATCGCGGCAGGCCGCCGGTTGCCGGCGAGCTCTGGCTTCATGGCCGTCATGCTGTGGCAGCGGCTCTTGCCAATCGCACCCGCACCGTCCACCGGCTCTTCCCGACCGAAGACCGAGAGGCGGGCGGCCGCGCCCCCCCCCCCCGCCTCTCCCAGCCGGAGGGGGGGGGGGGGGCGCCCGCCCCCCGCCGGCGCGGCATTCCCGTGGAAACCGTCGGACGCCGGCTGCTGGACAGGCGTTTCAGCACCGGCGCCGTCCATCAGGGCATCGCGTTGCACTGCGACCCGCTCTCCCCGCCCGATCTCGACGTCATCGCCGAGCCGGCGGGCCCGGCCCGCCTGCTGTTGCTCGACCGGGTCAGCGATCCGCGCAATGTCGGCGCGGTGCTCCGCTCGGCCGAAGCCTTCGGCGCACGCGCCGTCATCCTGCCGGCCGTGGGCGCGCCGGCGGAAACCGCTGCGCTGGCCAAGGCCGCGGCCGGGGCGCTGGAGCGCGTGCCGCTGGCCCGCGTCGTCAATCTCGCCCGCACGCTCGAGCGCCTCAAGGCAGCGGGATACTGGTTTGCTGCGTTGGACGGGGAAGCGGACCTGCCGCTCGGACGCCTCGACCTCACAGGACGGATCGGCCTCGTCCTGGGTGCCGAGGGCGCCGGCATCCGCCGCCTCGTCCGGCGCGCCTGCGATTTCGAAGCTGCTATACCCATGAGCAGCGGCGCAGACAGCCTCAATGTCGCCGTTGCGGCAAGCATCGCTCTTTACGAAGCGCACCGGCAGACCTACATGTCCGGCGCAGCCGCCAACGTGTCCTGAAACCTTCGCAAACGGTGCAGGAGCGCTGCCGCGGCAATGCTGGGCCAACCACAATCGAAACGGGAAACACCATGTCTCTGCGTCTTGGCGACGATGCCCCGGACTTCACGGCGGAAACCACCGACGGCGAAGTCTCCTTCCACGACTATCTCGGGGACGGCTGGGGCATCCTGTTCTCTCATCCCGCCGACTTCACCCCCGTCTGCACGACCGAGCTGGCCGCGGCGGCGCGCCTGAAGGGCGAGTTCGAGAAGCGGAATTGCCGCATTATGGGCCTCTCGGTCGATCCGCTCGGCAGCCACCGGGAATGGGCCAGCGACATCGAGGAGACCCAGGGCCAGGCGGTCAATTTCCCGATCGTCGCCGATCACGACCGGAACGTGTCCACGCTCTATGACATGATCCACCCCAATGCCGCCGAGACCGTGACGGTGCGGTCCGTGTTCTTCATCGGACCGGACAGGAAGGTGAAGGCGACGATCACCTATCCGCCTTCCACGGGTCGGAACTTCGACGAGATCCTGCGCACGCTGGATTCGCTCCAGCTTACCGCCAAGCACAAGGTGGCGACTCCGGTGAACTGGCAGCAGGGCGACGCTGTGATCATCCTGCCGGCGCTCACCAACGAGCAGGCGAAGGAGCTGTTCCCCGACGGCTGGGACGAGCAGAAGCCCTATCTGCGCGTTGTCCCGCAACCGGGGCGCTAACTCCCGAGCGTGAGCTCGCCAGGCGGGCCGGAAGTCACCTCGCCGACGACCGCCGCCTGCGCATAGCCCGCAGCGGCCAGCGCGGCGAGGCAGGCGTCCGTCCGGTCGCCCGGCACGCCCGCGAGCAGCCCGCCGGCCGTTTGCGGGTCGAAGAGCTCCGGACAGGCTTCGGGATCGAACGCCTCGGCCGCCGCCTCATTGGCCGGATGGAGCGTGCTGCGCACGCCACGGGCGATCAGCTCGCGGGCGCCCGGCAGGACCGGCACATCCCCGGGCGCCAGGACCGCCGCCCGGTCGGAGGCGCGCAGCATCTCCGCCAGATGGCCGGCAAGGCCGAACCCGGTGACGTCCGTGACGGCGACGGCGCCATGTGCGCGCAACACCTCGCCTGCCTCGCAATTCGACTGCTGCATCGCGGCGAGCGCCGCTTCCAACCAATCGCCGCGGCAGAGTCCGGCCATATGCGCAGCCAGGATCGCGCCGGTTCCGAGCGGCTTGACGAGCACGAGCCGGTCGCCTTCTTGCAGTCCGCCCTTCCCGGTCAGCAGTTCCGCCTGCCCGTGGCCGTCCAGCGCGAACCCGAGCGATAGCTCCGCTCCCTCCGCAGTATGGCCGCCGACCAGTGCGCAGCCGGCCGCATTCAACACCTCCAACGCACCGCGCATCAGGCTTTCGAGGTCCCGCTCCAGTTTCTCCTCGGGCGCGAGCGGCAAGGTCGCCAGCGCGAGCGCAGTCTGGGGCTCGGCGCCCATTGCATAGAGGTCGCCGAGTGCGTGGTTCGCAGCAATTCGCCCGAAGAGGTAGGGGTCGTCGATGAACGCGCGGAACTGGTCCGCGGTGCGTACGGCAACCCGGCCGGGCGGCGGGCGGACCACCGCCGCATCGTCGCCCAGACCTACGACAACATCCGCGTGCGCCTTCACTTCCAGTCTTGCCAGAACGCGCTCCAGCAGAACCGCCGCGAGTTTCGCGCCGCAGCCGCCGCAGCGCATCTCTTCCGCCTCGCCCATTGCCGGCAGGTCGCGATAGCGGTCCATCCAGCGCCGGTCGATACGGTCCTTCCAGCGCCACGCCCAGCCGCCTGCGGCAGCGAACGGCCCCCAGGACGCAACGGCCTGGCCGCGCCCGGTCGAAACCAGGGCCAGCGTCCGTTTCTGCGGCCGGTAGCTGAGCAAGGGCTCGCCGCCCGTCGCCAGCCGGCGCAGGTTTTCTGCGAGGACCGGACCCTGGCGGACTGCGAACACCCCGGATTTCGGCAGGGCGCGCGCCCCGAATGCAGCGATGTCGCCTGCAGCGAACACCTGCTCGTGGCTGCGGGAGCGCAAATCCGCCCCGACCTCTACAAACCCCCGCGCGTCCCCCGCAAGCCCGGATGCAGCAACCCAGCCGGCCGGCGCCGCGGGCGTGGCCAGGACGACCGCGTCGGCCGCCAGCGTCTCGCCCGTTTCCATGACCGCGCCATCCGGCTCGACCGCTGCCACCCGCACACCCGTCCGCTGCCCGATCCCGGAACGGCGAAGCGCGGCCGCGACCTGCCGGCGCGCCGCATAGCCGTAAGCAGGCAGGACCTCGTCCATATCCGAGACGACGGTGAATTGCAGCCTGTCCGCTGCCACGCCGTGCTCAGCCAGCCTGCGTTGCAACGCCATCGTGAGCTCGACCCCGCCTGCGCCTGCGCCCACGGTGACAAGGCGGAAAGCGCCCCCGGCCGCCCGTTCTTCCAACTCCGCCCAGCGTTCGAGGAACCGGTCCACGGGCTTGACCGGCAGGGCGTGCTCCGCACCCTGAATGCCCGCTGCGGAAGGCGTCGAACCGATATCCAGCGACACGATGTCGAAGGCCAGCGGAGGCCGGCCGTCGATCAGCGCCTCGTTCCGGTCGAGGTCGAGGCCCGTCACGGCCCCGTGAATGAGCCTGGCGCCGGCGAATACAGCCAGCGGCGCCAGATCGACGTGCGCTTCCGCGTGGCTGTAAGTCCCTGCAACAAGACCCGGCAGCATCCCGGAATAGGGCGTCGCAAGGTCGCGTGTCGCCAGGGTCAGCCTGACACCGGGGACCGGGGCCATGCCGAAGCGGCGCAGCACCTCGACATGGGCGTGTCCGCCGCCGACCAGCAGGATATCGGTGCGGACCGGCGCCGGCGCGGGCATCATGGGGCTGGACGGGACCGCGCTAGCGCTGCTTCACGGCCCCGACGGCGTTGAGGCGCGCGATCTCCGCGGCCGCGAAACCCCATTCGCCGAGCGCCTCGTCGGTATGTTCGCCGGCATGGGCCGAGCCCCTGGCTACGCCGCTCGGCGTGCCCTCGAACACCGGCGCTGGCCCCGGCTGGCGCACGCCGTCCACGTCGATGAAGCTGCCCCGCGAGACATTGTGATGGTGTTCCATGGCCTCGGACATGGAGAGCACCGGGCCGAAGCAGATATCGGTCTGCTCCATGATCGCGGTCCATTCGTCACGGGTCTTGGTCTTGAAAATCTCGCGCAGGCGCTCGCGCGTTTCGGGCCAGCGGGGCCGGTCGAGCTGATCCGGCAGGTCGACGTCGGTGAGCCCGGTATGCTTCAGAAGAAGGGCGTAGAATTGCGGCTCGATCGAGCCGACCGAGACATGTTTGCCGTCGGCAGTTTCATAGACGTTGTAATAGTGCGCGCCCTTGTCGAGGCGGTTCTTTCCCCGCTCCTCGACCCAGGAGCCGGCGGCCAGCGCCCCGTACATGGGGGTCATCAGCGAGGCCGAGCCCTCGACCATCGAGCAGTCCACCACCTGGCCCCGGCCGGTGGCGCGCGCACCGATGATGCCGGCCAGCATGCCCACTGCCATGTAGAGCGCGCCGCCGCCGAAATCGCCGACCAGGTTGAGCGGCGGCACCGGCGGCCCGCCTTCCTCGCCGATGGAATAGAGCGCGCCCGAGAGCGAGATGTAGTTGATGTCGTGCCCGGCCGTGTGCGCGATGGGGCCGGTCTGTCCCCAGCCTGTCATGCGCCCGACCACCAGTCTGGGATTGCGCTCGAGCAGCGTGTCGGGCGCGAGGCCGAGCCGTTCCAGGACGCCGGGCCGGAAGCCTTCCACGATGGCATCCGCGCCGTCGCAGAGCCTGAGCGCGGTTTCGCGGCCTTCCGCATGCTTGAGGTCGATGGCGACATTCTTGCGGCCCCGGAGCAGCGTGTTGAATTTGGGGTGCTCGGCTTCCTTGCCGACATTCGCAGCCCGGTCCACGCGCAGCACGTCCGCGCCCATATCCGCAAGCAGCATGCTGCAAAACGGACCCGGCCCGATGCCGGCGAATTCCACGATCCTGA
>MPNF01000253.1 GCA_002238885.1 Alphaproteobacteria bacterium bin95
TGAGGAGGACTATCGATGACAGGGTTGAAACGACTTACGGTCTGGTGCGTGGCGCTGTTCGCCGGCGCGCTGATCGCAATGGCGCCGGCAAAGGACGCCTCGGCGCAGGAAATCAAGCTGCAATTCCAGACGGCATTCCCGTCTTCGTTCTACACCCACAACAGCTTCCTGTATTTCGCGGACCGCGTGAACGCGTTGTCGAACGGGCGCGTCGAAATCACGGTGCAGCCGGGCGGCGCGATCGTGCCCTCGTTCGAGCTTCTGGACGCGACGGCCCGCAAGGTCCTGGACGGCGGATTCTCGGCATCGGCCTATTATGTCGGCAAGAACCGCGCCGCGGCGCTGTTCGGCCCGGCGCCGGGCGGCCCGTGGGGCTTCGACTGGATCGACTATTGGGGCTGGGTCTATGACGGCGGCGGCCTCGAACTGCACAACCGGCTCTTCACGGAAATCCTCGACCGCGATGTCGTCGTGTTCCCGATCTCGCCGGTGGGCAATCAGCCGCTCGGCTGGTTCAACCGCGAGGTAACGAGCTGGGAGGACCTCGCCACGATCAAGTGCCGGGCCACGGGCATTACCGGCGAGGTGATGTCGAAGTCGGGCATGAAGACCGTCAACATGTCCGGCGGCGAAATCCTGCCCGCCGTCGAGCGCGGCATCATCGACTGCGCCGAGTGGGCGGGTCCGGCCGCCGACATCGACATGGGCTTCTACCAGATCCTCAAGCACTACTACCTGCCGTCCGCGCATGAGCCGGCGACGCTGATCGAACTCATCATCAACGGTGAGGTGTGGCGCTCGCTGCCGAAGGACATCCAGGAGATCATGAAGTCGGCGAGCTGGGAGGCGACGCTCTGGCAGGTGCTCCAGACGCACAGGCTCAACGCCATTGCGATCAAGAAGCTGAAGGAAGCGGGCGTACAGTTCCACAAGACCCCGGACAGTATCCTCGCCGGCCAGATGAAGGCCTGGGAGGAAATCCGCGATCAGGCGATCGCGGAGAACCCGTTCTTCGCCGAGGTGATCGAATCCCAGCGCGTCTATGCCGAGGAGATCGTGCCTGCACGGCAGTTCTCGCAGGTCGATTACGACTGGCTGGCGGATTACTACTGGAAGAAGTAACGGCAACGGCCTGACGGGCTGCCTGCCTTCCGCTCCATGCGGGAGGCAGGCGGCTTTGTCCGGCCCGGACACGCAGACGATTCCGCATGGAGGCAGGCGCATGAAGGCCGTGGTGTTTCTCGGCGACCGCCAACTTGAGCTCACGGAGTTTCCCGATCCGGTTCCCGGACCCGGCGAAGCGGTGATCGAGATCAAGGCTTCGGGCATGTGCGGCAGCGACCTCAAGATGTACCGGGTCAAGGGCGGCGCGGCAGCGCTCGGCATGGTCGGGCCCGGTGGCCCGGTGATTGCCGGCCACGAGCCCTGCGGCGTCGTGGCGGCAGTCGGCGAAGGCGTGCCGGAAGCGCTCGCCAGGGTGGGCGACCGTGTGATGGACCACCACTACGACGGCTGCGGCGTGTGCAAGCATTGCCGGCAGGGCTGGTCGCAAATGTGCCTCGACGGCACCACCGTCTTCGGCGCGACGGGGCATGGCGCGCATGCCGCCTACATGAAGGTGCCGGCGCACACGCTGGTGAAGCTGCCGGACGAACTTTCCTACAAGACCGGAGCTGCGATTTCCTGCGGAACCGGCACGGCCTACGGCGCGCTGAAACGCCTCGCGCTGGCAGGCGACGAAACTATCGCGATCTTCGGCCAGGGCCCGGTCGGGCTGAGCGCCACGCAACTCGCCAAGGCAATGGGCGCGCGCGTGATCGCACTCGACATCGGCGAGGAGCGCCGCGAGCTTGCGCGCCAATTCGGCGCCGACGAGGTCGTCGATCCGCGCTCCAACGATGTCGTCCAGGCGATCCGCGACCTGACCGGCGGCGAAGGCGCGCAGAAATCGCTCGATTGCAGCTCCAGTTCCGAGGCGCGCCGCGACGCCGTGCGCTGCGTGCGGAGCTGGGGCACGGCCTGCTTCGTCGGCGAGGGCGGCGATGTCACCATCGATGTGTCGAACGACATGCTGCGCCGCCAGGTGACCGTGGTCGGCTCATGGACCTTCTCCAAGAACGGCCAGGCCGAGTGCGCGCGTTTCGTCGCCGAGCGGGGAATCGACGTGGATGCCTTGTTCACGCATGAATTCACGCTCGACCGGGCCGTAGAGGCTTACGAGCTGTTCGACACCCAGACGACCGGCAAGGGCGTGTTCCTGATGTAGCGCCGTCGGCGCATGTCCCGCGAACGAACTCGAGAGGGAACGAGGCTGCGATGAACGAAACGATTGAGAAGTGGATGCGGCGCATCGTTGGCTTTGTCGACGGCGTGTCGGACTGGATCGGCGGCTGGATCATCGCGTTCCTGGCGATACCGCTGCTCTACGTCGTCTGCTTTGAGGTGATCTCGCGCTATGTGTTCAATGCGCCGACCGACTGGGCCTTCGAACTCACCTTCATGCTCTACGGCGCCTTCTTCATGCTGGGCGCCGGATACACCCTGCTCAAGGGCGGCCATGTCCGCACCGACATCTTCTACAACAACTGGTCGTTCCGCACCCGCGGGACCCTCGACACGACGCTCTACATCCTCGCCTTCTTCCCCGGCATGATCTTCTTCTTCTACGTCGGCTGGGAAGAGATGCTCCACGCCTACAACACCGCCGAACGGTCGGACGTCACCCCGTGGGGACCGTCGATCGTGCCGTTCAAGGCAACGATCCCGGCCGCGGCGGCGCTGCTGTTGTTCCAGGGCGTCTCGGAACTCTGCAAGAGCATTTACGCGATGGTGGAGAACAAGCCGCTCCTTGAGGATGCAGAATTGATCGGGAGCGAAGTATGAGCTCGGATATTCTCGGCCTGGTCCTGCTTTGCTCGCTCATCGCAGGCATTTTCGTCGGCTTCCCGATCGCCTTCACGCTGATAATCCTGGCGACCGGTTTCGGCTACGCCGTCTTCGGCGATTCGGTCTTCTACCAGATGTACTTCCAGACCCTGGGCATCATGAAGGCAGGCGAGCTCGCCGCGGCTCCGCTGTTCATCTTCATGGGCCATATCCTGGAACGCGCCGGGTTGATGGCGCGGCTGTTCCGATCATTCCAGTTCATTCTGGCGCCGGTGCGCGGGTCGCTCTATCTGGGCGTGCTGGGCACCGCCACCCTGTTCGCGACCGCGACCGGCATCATCGGTGCGTCGATTACCGTGATGGGCATGATGGCGGCGCCGGCCATGACCCGCGCCGGCTACGATCCGCGCATGTCCGCAGGCGTCATCGCCGCCGGCGGCTGCCTCGGCATCCTCATCCCGCCGAGCGTCATGCTGCTGGTCATGGGCCCCATCATCGGCGTCTCGGTCATCGACCTGTTCGCAGCCGCGCTCATTCCGGGCCTGATCCTCGCCGCCCTCTATATCGGCTACGCGATGATCCGTTCCTTCCTGAACCCGGAGCTCGGGCCGCCGCTGCCGCCGGAAGACCGCGCGACCTCGATCGGCCAGATCTTCCGGGAATTCTTCTCGGGCATCGTGCCGCTGGCCGTCATCATGTTCTCGGCCCTTGGCAGCATCATCGTCGGCATCGCGACGCCGACAGAGGCCGCGGGCATGGGCGCGCTCGGCGCAACGCTGCTGACCGTGGCCTATCGTCGGCTGACCTGGCACATCCTGCTGGACGCCTGCCGCCAAACGCTCACCACTTCCAGCCTGGTGCTGTTCCTGGCCGTCGCCTCGAACATCTACGGCGCGGTGTTCACCCGGCTCGGCACGGGCAACCTGCTGACCAACTTCATGCTCGGGCTGCCCGTGGACCCGCTGTTCCTGCTCGCCATCCTCATGGTGGTTATCTTCATTCTCGGATGGCCGCTCGAATGGCCGGCGGTGGTGTTCATCTTCCTCCCGGTCTTCGTGCCTGTGGTGCACAAGCTCAACTTCGACCTGGTCTGGTTCAGCACGCTCGTGGCCGTCAACCTGCAGACGGCGTTCCTGTCGCCGCCCGTTGCGATGGCTGCATATTATTTGCGTGCCGTGGCGCCACAGTGGTCGCTCGGGGACATTTACCGCGGCATGGCGGCCTTCATGATGCTACAGGTGATCGGCCTGATGATCGTGTTCTTCTTCCCCGGAACCGCGACCTGGCTGCCGAGCGTCCTGTTCGACCGCTGACCTGCTGACCGTTCGCCCTTCCCCGCCCCGGTGCGCTTGCACCGGGGCGGGGCGGCGGCAATACTCGGCTGCGGACGAGAAGGAAGCGGGAAAGCCCCATGAAGCATCTGTGGTTCCACCTCATGCCCTATACGGAGCTGCCGGACGATTTCCGGGAGCAGAACCCGTCGGTGTGGGTCGATATCCATTCGCGCCTGTTCGATCCCGAGCGCGCCCACTACATGTACAACGACTTCATGGACGAGATGGAGTATGCGGCCGAAGTCGGCTTCGACGCCGTGTGCTGCAACGAGCACCACTCCAACGGCTACGGGCTGATGCCCTCGCCCAACCTGATCGCGTCGGCGCTGGCGCGCCGCGCCAATCCCGACACGGCGCTCTGCGTCATGGGCAACAGCCTCGCGCTCTACAACCCGCCGACCCGCGTGGCCGAAGAGTTCGCGATGATCGACTGCATCTCGGGCGGGCGGCTGATTGCCGGCTTCCCGGTCGGCTCGCCGATGGACACCTGCTACGCCTACGGCCAGAACCCGAGCCTGCTGCGCGAGCGCTATCTGGAAGCCCACGACCTGGTGATGCGCGCCTGGATCGAGCCCGACACCTTCGCGTTCGACGGGCGCTTCAACCAGCAGCGCTACGTCAATATCTGGCCGCGCCCGGTGCAGAAGCCGCACCCGCCGGTCTGGGTTCCCGGCGGCGGGTCGGTCGAGACCTGGCGCTGGTGCGCCGAGATGGACTATGTGTACTGCTACCTCTCCTATTTCGGCTACAAGGCCGGCCTGCAGACCATGCAGGGCTTCTGGGAAGAGATGAAGCGGCTCGGCAAGGAGCCGAACCCCTACCGCGCCGGTTTCCTGCAATTCGTCGGCGTCGCCGAGACCGAGGCGGAGGCCTATGAGCTCTACCGCGAGCCGGCGGAGTATTTCTACGGGCGCTGCCTGCATATCGACCCGCGCTTCGCCGCCCCGCCCGGCTACACGACCGAGGCGACCCAGCGCGCCGGCATCCAGAGCCAGGTCGCCAATGCCGCGATGCAGAACCGCAAGGCGCTGCAGGTCAGCAAGTCGGCGCGCGAGTTCGACGC
>MPNF01000254.1 GCA_002238885.1 Alphaproteobacteria bacterium bin95
TCGCCGCAAGCGGCCTTATCCCGGCGAAGACCGCCTCCGGGGCGAGCGACCTCCAGGCCCGCTACCTGCGGTTCGACAATGTGACCTTCCTGAAGCGCGGCGAGGAGCCGGGCGGCTACAAGGTCCGTCTCTGGCGCACCGGCAAGGGCGCGCATGTGGCGCTCTACCCCAACCTCAATGCGAGCGACCCGGTCTGGCGGGCGCTGTTCCGCGACCGCCGGGTGCGCCGGGCGCTGTCGCTCGGCCTCTACCGCGAGGAGGTCAACGAGGTCATCTATTTCGGCCTCGCGCTCACCGGAAACAACAGCCTGCTGCCGGGAAGCCCGCTTTACGACGAGGCGCTGAGGCAGCGCTGGGCGGCCTACGATTCCGAGGCGGCCAATGCCCTCCTCGACGAGGTGGGCCTGCGCTGGGGCGATGACGGGCTCCGCCTGCTTCCCGACGGGCGCCCGGCGGAACTCATTGTAGAGACCGCCGGCGAGAGCACAGAAGAGACGGACATCCTGCATCTGGTCCACGACAGCTGGCTAAAGCTCGGAATCAAACTCCACGCCAAGCCGCTGCAACGGGAATTGCTGCGCAACCGCATCTTTTCCGGGCAGGCGTTGATGTCCGTCTGGTCCGGCTGGGAAAACGGCCTTGCCTCGGCGGCGATGTCCCCCGCAGAACTCGCCCCCACCAGCCAGCAACAGCTGCAATGGCCGAAATGGGGCCAGTATCACGAGACCCGGGGCGCTGCCGGCGAGCCGGCTGACATGGACGCGCCGCAACGGCTCTACGCGCTGAACGACGCCTGGCGCCATGCGGGCGGCCCGGAGGAACGCCGGCGCATCTGGCGCGAGATGCTGGAAATCCATGCCGAGGAGGTGTTCGTGCTCGGCATTGTCGGCGGCATCCGCCAGCCCGTGGTCGTGTCCGAGCGCCTCCGGGGTGTGCCGGAGGAGGGGTATTACAATTGGGAGCCGGGGGCGCATTTCGGCATATTCCGCCCCGACCGGTTCTGGCTGGCTGAATAGCGGCGGGAAGGAGGCGAGCGATGCTCACCTATATCGTCCGGCGCCTGTTCATCGCGGTCCCGACGCTCGCGGTCGTGAGCGCCATCATCTTCGTCATCATCCAGCTTCCGCCGGGCGACTACCTCACGACCTATATCGCCGAGCTCCAGTCCCAGGGCGAAGCTGCGGACAGCGGCAAGATCGAATTCCTGCGCAAGCAGTACGGCCTCGACCAGCCGCTCTGGAAACAATATGTCTTCTGGGTGGTCGGCATGCTCCAGGGCGATTTCGGCTATTCCTTCGAATACGACCTGCCGGTGTCCGATGTCGTCGGCGACCGGATCTGGCTTTCGCTGCTGCTCAACTTTTCGACCGTGATCTTCATCTGGATCGTGGCCTTCCCGATCGGCTTCTACTCCGCCACGCACCAGTATTCCTGGGGTGACCACGGGCTCACCTTCCTGGGTTTCCTCGGCCTCGCCACGCCTAATTTCCTGCTTGCCCTGGTGCTGATGTATTTCCTGCGGATCGAGTTCGGCGTTTCCATCGGTGGGCTCATGGACCCGCAATATGTCGAACAGTCCATGTCCTGGTCGAAGGTGGTCTCGATAGCCGAGCACCTGATCGTGCCGGTCGTGGTGATCGGCACGGCGGGGACGGCCGGCATGATCCGCCGGCTGCGCGCCAACCTGCTCGATGAGTTGCAGAAACAATATGTCGTAACAGGCCGCGCCAAGGGTCTGCCCAATCTGCGCCTGCTGCTGAAATATCCCGTGCGGATGTCGCTCAATCCGTTCGTTGCGGATATCGGCAACATGCTGCCGCAGATCGTGTCCGGCTCCGCCGTAGTCTCCATGGTGATGAGCCTGCCGACCACGGGTCCGATGCTGATCGAGGCGCTGCGCAGCCAGGACATGTATCTCGCCGGCTCCTTCCTGATGTTCCTGTCCGTCCTCACCATTGTCGGCATGCTGCTCTCCGATCTGGCGCTTGCCCTGCTCGACCCGCGCATCCGGCTCGGGGGCCGCGCCCAGCGATGAACGACCGGCCCGAACATTTCGTCGATACCGCCCCCTGGGACCCGCATACCGTCGAAGCGCTGACGCCCGAACAGGAGCGCTACTACCTCGCGACGCAGTGGCAGTTGATGTGGTGGAAGCTGAAGCGCCACAAGCTCGCCGTCGCCTCTGGCATCGTGCTTCTCCTGCTCTACGCCTCGGTCCTGATCTCCGAATTCCTGGCGCCCTACAACCTGCACAGCCGCGATATCCGCCACATCCACGCGCCACCGCAGACGGTGCATCTCTTCCATGAGGGCGAGTTCATAGGGCCGTTCGTCTATGGCTATTCCCGCTCGCTCGACCTCGCGCAATTGAAGCGGGTCTATGTCGAGGATCCGGAAAAGGTCTATCCGCTGCGTTTCTTCTGCACCGGCGACGATTATCGCTTCTGGGGCCTGTTCGAGGCGGACCTGCACCTCGTTTGTGCGGCGGATCGGGACGGAGCAACGCTCTTCCTGCTTGGCACGGACCGGCTCGGGCGCGATGTGCTCTCGCGGATTATCTACGGCGCGCGCATCTCGCTGACCGTGGGGCTGATCGGCATCCTGATCTCCTTCACGCTCGGCATCGTCATCGGCGGCCTTGCCGGCTATTACGGCGGCTGGGTGGACAGCCTCTCGCAGCGGGTCATCGAGATCGTGCGCTCCTTCCCGGAGCTGCCGCTGTGGATGGCGCTTTCGGCCGCACTGCCGGTCACCTGGTCGCCGGTGCTGGTCTTCTTCGGCATCACGATCATCTTGGGCCTGCTCGACTGGACGGGGCTTGCGCGCGCCGTGCGCTCCAAGCTGCTGGCGCTCAGGGAGGAGGATTTCTGCACAGCGGCGCAACTCATGGGCGCGAGCCCGGGGCGCATTATCGGGCGCCACCTGCTGCCGGGATTCGCGAGCCACCTGATCGCCTCGGCCACGCTCTCGATCCCGAGCATGATCCTCGGCGAGACGGCGCTCAGCTATCTGGGGCTCGGCCTCCGGCCGCCGGTCACGAGCTGGGGCGTGCTGCTGACGGAAGCGCAGAACATGAATGTCGTGGTGCTCTATCCCTGGCTGATGCTGCCGGTGGTGCCAGTGGTGGTGACGGTGCTGGCCTTCAATTTCCTGGGCGACGGGTTGCGCGACGCCGCCGATCCTTACAAGTAGAGGCGACGACGAGACGGGGCGGAACGACGGGAGGGACCCTTGACGGAGATGGATGGAAAGGTCGTGCTGGTCGCGGGCGCCGGCGCGACGGATCCCGACGGCATCGGCAACGGTCGTGCGGCGGCGATCCTGATGGCGGAGGCCGGCGCGCGCATCATGTGCGCGGACCGGGACTTGGCGCTCGCCGAGCGCACGGTCGAGATGATCGCGGAGCGGGGCGGCGAAGCGGCGGCCTTCGCCGCCGACATCACCCTGAACGACGACTGCGAGGCCATGGTGGCCGCGACGCTGAAACGGTTCGGGCGCCTCGACGGGCTCGACAACAATGTCGGTATTTCCTCGCGTGGCTCCGTGGTCGAGGAGACCGAGGAGGCCTGGGAGCGCGTCATGGAGGTGAATGTGAAGGGCATGTTCCTCGCCGCCAAACACGCCATTCCGGCGATGGTTTCGACGGCGGGCGGCGGGGCGGTGGTCAATGTGTCCTCGATCTCGGCGCTCCGCCCGCGCGGCCTCACCGTCTATTCCGCGTCGAAGGGCGCCGTCATCGCGCTTACCCGGGCGATGGCGGTGGACCACGGAGGCCAGGGTGTGCGCGTGAACTGCATCGCGCCGGGTCCCGTCTATACGCCGATGGTCTATGGGCGCGGGCCGGGGATGAGCGAGACCGCGCGGCGGGCGCGCGCTGACGCCTCGCTGCTCAAGACCGAGGGCACCGGATGGGACATCGGCGAGGCGGTGCGCTTCCTGCTCTCGGACCGCTCCCGGTGGATCACCGGGCACACGCTCGTGGTGGACGGCGGCGCTTCGATCCGCGGTCCGGAAAGGGATACCGTCTGATGGCCCGCATTCCCCTGCTCGAAGAAACCGACCTCGCGCCGGAAGACCGCGACCTGCTCGCGCGGCCGATCAACCTCCACAAGGCGCTCGCCCACAGCCCGGAGGGGGCGCGGGCGTTCGGGGGGCTCGGAAGCTGGATCCGCTGGCAGTGCAAGCTCGACCCGCGCCTGCGGGAACTCGCCATCCTGCAGGTCGGCTGCCTGGCCAAGTCCGCCTACGAGTACAGCCACCACATCAAGATCGGCAAGGATTTCGGCCTCAGCGACGACGACATCCGCGCCGTCCAGGCCGAGACCCGGGGCGAGCCCGGTGGCCTCGGGCCCGTCGAGACGGCAGTGCTGAAAGGCGCGCGGGAAATGACCCGCGGCCCCGGCATGTCCGGGGAGACCTTCGCCTTCCTGGACCACGAGCTCGGCACGGCCCGCACCGTCGATCTGGTCCTTGTGGTCGCGTTCTATTGCGGCGTGGTGCGGCTGCTGGAGACGCTGGAAGTGGATGTCGAGCCCGACTACCAGCCCTGGCTGGACACTTTCCCGCTCGACTGAGCGATAGTTGATCGCCGTCAGGCAACCACCTTGCCGGGGTTCATGAGGCTCTCGGGGTCGAGGGCGCGCTTGACTGCCCGCATCATCTCGATTTCGGGGGCGGGCTTGTAGTGGGTGATCTCCTCCACCTTGAGCCGCCCGACGCCGTGCTCCGCCGAAACCGAGCCGTCGAGCGCATGGACAATGTCGTGGACGGCGGCGTTCAGCTCCTCCCAGCGCGCAAGATAGGCCTGCCTGTCGGCTCCGACGGGCTGCGAGACGTTGTAGTGGATATTGCCGTCGCCGACATGGCCAAAGGGGCAGGGACGTGCGCCGGGAATGGTGCATTCGACCGCCTTGTCCGCCGCCTCGATGAAGTCCGCGACCCGGCTTACCGGGACCGAGACATCGTGCTTTATCGAGCCGCCTTCCGGAATCTGCGCCTCGACCACGGCCTCGCGGATACGCCAGAGGGCGTTAGCCTGAGCGCTGCTGTCAGCGAGGGTCGCATCCAGCACCAGACCATCCTCGAAGGCCCGGCCGAGCGCATCCTCGACGATCTCGCGCAGGCCTGAGCCCTCGCGGCCGGCATCGGCGCGCAAGAGCGCATAGTGGGTGTAGGCCCGGTCGAACGGGTCGCGCACGCCCGGCACATGCTTCAAGGCCAGGTCGATGCCGAAGCGCCCGATATATTCGAAGG
>MPNF01000255.1 GCA_002238885.1 Alphaproteobacteria bacterium bin95
CGGAAATTTCGGAATTGGGAAAGCAAGAAGCTCATGGACCTGTCTCTCAGTGACGAGCAGAAACTGATCGTGGACCAGGTGCGCCGGTTCGTCCGCGAGGAGATCGTGCCGCTGGAGGACGGCCTCGACCCCGATGCCGACAGCCTGCCGCCCGAGGACCATGAGCGCCTCGCGGGCCGGGTGGCGGAGATGGGCCTCTACGGCCTCGACATTCCGCCCGAATTCGGTGGCCCGGACGTGGATATCGTGACGCGCACCCTGCTTGCCATCGAGATGTCGCAGCACCGGGCGGGCCTCTATGCCCCCTGCTACAACGTATTCGGCGGCGCGGGCCTGGCCCAGATGTTCGAGGCGAATGACGACCAGAAGCAGCGCTTCCTCTTTCCGATGCTCAGGGGCGAGAAAAAGACCTTCTTCGGCCTGACCGAGCCCTCCGGCGGCTCCGACCCGGCCCGCGCGATCCAGACCCGCGCCGTGCGCGACGGCGACGACTGGGTCATCGACGGCGCCAAGATGTTCATTTCCGGGGCCGACCGGGCGGATTTCGGCCTCGTCTTCGCCCGCACCGACCCGACAAAGGGGCGGGCCGGCGTCACCTGCTTCATCGTCGAGACCGATACGCCGGGCTTCCATGTGCGCCGCATCGTCCACACGCTGCGCGCCGCGCGCTACGCCACCGAGCTGCAATTCGAGGACATGCGGGTGCCGCACGCCAATGTGCTGGGCGAGGTGAACGGCGGCTTCGCCATCGCCAACGACCGTGTGTCGCGCCAGCGCATTCCGTACGCCGCGACCTGTATCGGCGTCGCGGTCAAGGCGCAGGAACTCGCCATCGAGTATGCCGGGCTGCGCGAGACTTTCGGCGACAAGCTGGCGCACCGCCAGGGCATCCAGTGGATGATCGTCGAGAACGAGATCGACATCCGCCAGGCGCTCTGGATCACGCTGGCGGCCGCCGACAAGGCGCGGCGCGGCGAGCCCTTCCGGACCGATTCCGCGCTCGCCAAGATCGTGGCGACCGAGGCCTCGGGCCGGGTGGTGGACCGCGCGATGCAGATCCACGGCGGCTACGGTGTCACCAAGGACCTGCCGTTCGAGCGCTGGTACCGGGAAATGCGCATCCGCCGCATCGGCGAAGGCCCGAACGAGGTCCAGCGCCACATCGTCGCCCGAGACCTGTTCGGCAGTTCGCTGCGGTAGCACCGGGGCTTCTCCCGGCCGGCTCATGCCGGAACCGGGGCCATGACAGAGCAAATTAATTCTCGTTTCCCTCCCGGTTGGGAGGCGCGTGCGGTCCGGGAAACGACATAAGATCCGTTCCTGTTGGGCGAGTTGCACCCGCGACTGCGCGGCGCGCGTTGCCGGCGGTGGGTCCGGTGGCCAGGACGGGGAGGTCAGGGTAGATGCATTGCAGGAAAATCTGGCTCGTTGCGGTTCTTGCGCCGATCCTGGGCCAAACATGGGTCGGTGACCCTGCCGCGGCTTCGGGCGAAGGACGATTCGACCGGAATTTTGCCGTGGCGGCCGTGTCCGGGCCGAAGACGGAGGCCGTTCCGCTCTCCGCGCTGACGGTCTCCAGCGGCAGGATCGAGGTGCGTATCGGCTCCTCGGATTACGAACTCGAGACGTTGGCCGTCACCCCTCCCGGCGCCGGTCCGTTTCCGCTCGCGGTCGTCTCGCACGGCACGCCTACGCGAGGCGGCAAAGAGGCGAAAAAGAAGGTGCGCATTCGCTATCTGCTGGCGGTAGCCGAGGATTTCGCCCGCCGCGGCTACAAGGCCGTCATCTTCGCGCGCAGGGGATATGCATCGTCGTCGGGCACCTCCCGGGAAGGTTACGGCAGATGCGACGATGCGAACCGGAGGAGCTATGTGCGCGCGGCGAGCACGGGCGCCGAAGATTTCGCGGCCGTCATCCGGGCGTTTGCGAGCCGGCCCGACATAGACGGCTCCGCGGTGATCGCAGCCGGGCACTCGGGCGGCGGATTCGCGGCGAGCGCCCTTGCATCCGATCCGCCGCCGGGTCTGGTCGGGATCGTCAATTTCGCCGGCGGGCGCGGATATGCCGGCGACCGCGGAGGAGCGAAGAAAGGCAATTGCAGCAAATACGGGTTCGTTCACGCCTTCGGCACCTTCGGCGACGGGGCCGAAGTGCCGGCGCTCTGGCTCTACTCGACAACCGACCGCCTGTTCTGGCCCGAACTGATCGACCGGGCCCTGGACGCCTATGCGGCCAATGGCGCGCCCGTCCGCCTGGAGCGGGTTGGAGCGCTCTGGTTTTCGGATAACGGACACGCGATTCCATATCTCGGAGCACGCGGACTCTGGAGCCCGGGAATCGGCGCTTTTCTGGATGCGATCGGCGCACCGAACTGGGAAACCGCGCCGGACGATGTGGCCGTTGCGAGAATTCCTCCCCCGCCCGGTTTGAACGACCGCGGGGTCAACCGCTGGCGCCGTTATCTCGCATTGTCCGGACACAAGGCCTTCGCTCAGGCGGAGGGTGCGAGATTTGGATGGGCGGCTCTGCGGGATACGGTTCAGGAGGCGGCGCGGGCGGCAATGGGTGCTTGCGAAAAGGGCGGGCACCGATGCCGGACCGTGTCCGTTGACGGGGCGATGACGCGCTGACGCCTTGCCGTCATTCCCGCCCCGTTTCCACGGCACCGGCATCACGGGTCGAAAGCTGCATGTTGGCCCCGTAGGCAGCGTCCCTGGCGGCGGTCGAGGGCAAGGTCATCGGTCGCGGTAGGAACACCGGGTCCCCGGCCCCCTTCGCTCAGATCCGGACGCGGTCCTCAAACCATCCAGCTCCTGCCTCGGGTATTTGACATTGAACCGCCGTTCCGGCCAGGGGGTGATGTTCAGCGTGCGGCTCCGATGCCGACCGGCGCTGCGGACGATCGATGCCGCCGGATTCTGAACGATCAGAGCCCTCTGCCTAACGACATTCAATGCCGCTGGATACAAAGCAACACGCTCGGATTCTGCTCTAAAGAGTGAAGTAGCGCGCCAGCGCGGGGGGCATGTCGTCCGTGTCGATCTGGAAGAGCTCCAGCAGCACGCCGTCCGGGGCCTCGCACATGATGTAGCGCCACGATCCGAACTCGCGGATGCCGGAGCGGAACGGCACGCCGAGTGCCGTCAACCGGCGGTGGAGCGCGGGCAGGTCGTCGGTCTGGATGCCGACATGATGCACGGCCCCGCCCGGCTCCCCGCGCGGCGGCTGATCGTAGAGGTGCAGGCGCCCGCGCCCGACCTCCATGAACACGTTGCGCGCCCCGCCGAACTCGCCGTCGAATGCCACCACGCCCCCAAGCTTCTCCTGCCACCACGCGACCGTCGCATCGATGTCGGCCGCAAAGAGATGCACGTGGTGCAGGTGCGCGGCAGGCCCGGGGTTTGCCGTAGAGAAGTTGCTGTTTGTCATGCCGTTTCCGGTGCGCCCGCTTCCAGTCCCCATACTGTCCAGCCGGGCGCATGTTCGCGGGAGAACAGTTCTATCCTGGACTGCGTGGGGAACATTGCCTCGATGCGCTGTCGGACGTCCGCCGGCTTTTCCGAGTGCGGGCCGCGCCCGGCGCTCACGAGCTGGCGGATGTTCCGGGCACCCCGGGGTTGCGGAATCCTGCCCCGCTTGAACACGAGGCAGAGCTCGCACTGGCTCAAGGTGTAGAAGCCGGGATTGGTCTTCTGCTTGTCCCACACGAAGGCGACCGTGGCCCAGTTGAAGCCCCATGCCTTTCCGAGGTCGATAGCCTGGTCGAGATGCGGATTGGTGGCCCAGAGGAACAGCAGGCTGTTGGGCGCCGCGATATTCGCGACCGGCAGCGACTTGAGGTCGTTCAGGGTGACGGTGGGATAGTGGCGGACCGCGCCGCCCGAATCGCCGGATCCGGGCCCCGCATGCTGCAACTGGCCCTTATAGTCCCAGGGCGGGTCGGCATAGACGATGTCGAAGACCCGCTTCGGGAGGTCCGGGAAAACCAATCGGGCGCTCTCCTTCTGGAAGCCCGCCCCGGCTCAGGCGAAGAAGGCCTCGACCGCCTGCGCTACCTCGGCGGGCTTGTCGAGTTCGGCGAGATGGCCGGCGCCGTCGATCGCTTGCAGCCGTGAGGGACCGCCGAGCTTTGCCGCGATCCGCTCGCCGTAGGAGCGCGGCAGGATGCGGTCCTCCGCACCCCAGAGCAGCAGGGCCGGGGCACGGACCCGCCCGAGACGCTTCTCCAGCCCGCTATTGCCGAGCGGCCAGAAAACCCGCGCCGAAGCCTCCAGCGCGCGCGTCTGCTCGATCGGCCATTCGATGGAATTCGCGCCTTCGGGCGGGGCCTTGAGCGCGTTCCAGTTCTCCGGATCGGCGCAGAGCATCCCCGGCAATTCGGGCAAACGCTGGGCCCAGGGGTCGGTCATCGGTTCGGCTTCGTCGAACAGGCCCCAAGGCGCGATCAGGGCCAGCCGGTCCACCTTGTGGGGCCAGAGCGCGGCGATTTCGAGGGCGAAGGATGCGCCGGGCCCGGAGCCGGCCAGCAAGGTGTCGTTGCCCTCGAGGCCGCAGCCGTTCAGGAGGTCGCGGACCGCCAGCACCCAGTCCAGATGATCGACCAGCTTTGTGTGGCCGAGGCCGCCGGGATAGCCGGGGATGGAAGGCGCGACGACTTCGTGGCTCTCCGCCAGACGGTCGAGGAAGGCTGGCCATTTGGGCAGGCCGCCGTGACCGGCCAGGAAGGCGAGCGGGCGGCCCGTCCCCTTGCGCCAGACGCGGCAGGGCTCGCCGTTGACATCCACATGGTCGATGGCAGGGGGCGGGGAAGCCATGTCCATACCTGTCGCGCCCCTATTCCGCCGCCACGGCGCGGTGCGCGATGGGATCGGGCGCGGCCCGGTCCGCGGCGGCCATCGGCGTCGGCCACCAGTGGTTCTCCCATTCGCTCCAGACATCCTGTAGCTGCGGCATCACCTGCTCGGCATAGAGGCGGGAGTTGTACTTCGCCAGCTGCTTGTCCATGTTGCCGAATTGCAGCAGCAGCATGAGCTGCCCGAAGCGCAGGTCGTGGATTACATGGCGGAGTTTTTCGGCCACCTGGTCCGGCGTGCCGATGATGACATAGCCGTTGTCCAGAATCGCGTCGAACTCGCGCGCCGACTTGCTGACCTGCAGCGCCTTGCGGTTCTGCATCGCGGCATTGGCGACCTGGCTCTGGATGCCGGCGCGCTGGGTCGCCTCGGTCGTGTAGCCGGGCGGGGCGGCGA
>MPNF01000256.1 GCA_002238885.1 Alphaproteobacteria bacterium bin95
GCCATGGCGCCGGGGCGCAGATAGTCGCCGTAGGAAAAGCCGCCCGGCAGCACCACCAGGTCCGCCGGCGGCAGTTCCGGGTCGCCGTGCCACACCATCGCCGGCGGGCGGCCCGCCGCCGCTTCGAGCGCGACCCGGGCGTCGCGGTCGCAATTCGACCCCGGAAAGACGATGACGACCGCCTTCATGCGATCTCGATCGTGTAATCCTCGATGACCGGGTTGGCGAGCAGGCGTTCGCACATGGCCGCAAGCGCAGCCTCGGCCGCGGCCGGATCGGTTTCCGCAAGCTCCAGCTCGAGCACCTTGCCCTGCCGCGCCGCCTCCACACCCGCGAAGCCCAGCCCCGCCAGCGCCTGCGCGACCGCCTTGCCCTGCGGGTCCAGCACGCCGGCGCGGGGCATGACCAGCACCCGAGCCTTCACGCGCTCGCCTTCGGCAAGGGTTCGACGTTGTTTTCCTGAAGGATGCCGAGGCGCCGGGCCACCTCGCGATAAGCCTCCGCGACATCGCCCATGTCGCGGCGGAACCGGTCCTTGTCGAGCACCTCGTTCGTCTGCAGGTCCCAGAGCCGGCAACTGTCCGGGCTGATCTCGTCGGCCAGGACGATCCGCACATCCTCCTGGGTGTAGAGGCGCCCGAACTCCACCTTGAAATCGACCAGGCGGAGGCCCGCTCCGAGAAACAGCCCGCTCAGATAGTCGTTGACCCTGAGCGCCAGGTTGAAAATGTCGTCGAGGTCCTGCGGCGAGGCCCAGCCGAAGGCGGTGATGTGCTCCTCCGTGACCATCGGGTCGTCGAGCTCGTCGTTCTTGAAATAATACTCGACGATGGACCGCGGCAGCGGCGTGCCCTCGTCGATCTTGAAGCGCTTGGCCAGCGATCCGGCGGCGATGTTCCGCACAACCACCTCGACCGGGATGATCTCGACCTCGCGGATCAGCTGCTCGCGCATGTTCAGCCGGCGCACGAAATGGGTCGGGATGCCCATCTCCTGGAGCCGGACCATCAGATATTCGGAAATGCGGTTGTTGAGTACCCCCTTGCCGGAGATCGTGGCTTTCTTACGGTTGTTGAAGGCAGTCGCATCGTCCTTGAAATACTGGACGAGCGTTCCGGGCTCGGGGCCTTCGTAAAGAACTTTGGCCTTGCCTTCGTAGATGCGTTTGCGTCTTGCCATGGATGTTCACCGAGTGCCGCCCCGACGGAAGACCGGCAAAGCGCCGGGCCTGCGGGTCGCCGAATCCGATATAGCAAGCCCGTCGCCTATTCTCAATGAAGCTCCACGTAACCGCCGGTTTCGGGCCAGGTGCTGGCGAAACGCCAGACCGGCGCGGTATTTCCGTCCGCCGGGAGGGCGAGCAGGGCGCGCGAGACCGTTCCGAAGCCCCAGTCGGTGCGCACATGCATGGCGCCGTTGGGATCGAGGACGCCGGGCGCGGTTTCCTCAGAAGCGAGCAGCGTCTCCCAATCCGTCCAGCCGTCCGGGGCATGCGGGTCCGGGGGACGAGCAGCCTCGAAGCGGGGCAGGTAACAATCGGTGCGGTCGGAGTTTATGCGGTCGTTGAGGTCCCATGCGGTCAGCATGGACAGGCCGGCGCCGACAGGCTGCGCCGATACGCCGCGCCCGCCCGCATGCCGGATCCAAAAGGCGTCTTCCCGGTCGGCGATGAGCATGTTGAAGCTGCGATAGGCGCTTCCGTCCACCTGCGCCATGGCCGCCGCCGCCGCGCCGGCAGTGTCGTGGTCGAGCGCCTCCAGCACCAGCGCGCCGCGCGTGCGCTTGCCGGTGGCGGGGCCGAGCGAACCGCGCCGGTTGAGGATGGCCGCCATGACGCCCGCCTCGTTCAGCCCCATCCAGCTGCCGCCTGCCTCCTCGTCGAGGCCGGCGAGCACGCCCGGCCGGTCGGGCCAGTGGCGGGCCGGCGGCCGCCAGGGGCGGTTCACCGCTTCGTCACGATTCGCGGCGATAATCGCGGGCCAGGCATGGCCGGGCCTGCGGAGCAGGACGACTGTACACATGGAGGCTATGCAATTCCGAGGCGAGACTGGCTATATATCGCCCGCAACCCGCCCGACCAAGCAGCAGGGGGACGACCCGCATGGCGACCTTCGCAGACCGCGAAAAGCAGTTCGAGACCAAATACAGCCACGACGAGGAGTTGCGCTTCAAGGTGCAGGCCCGGCGCAACCGGCTGTTCGGCGAGTGGGCGGGCGCCCAATGGGGGCTCGAAGGCGAGGACCTGAAAGCATACAGCCGCACCGTGGTTGAGTCCGATTTCGAGCGTCCCGGCGACGAGGATGTGCTGGAGAAGGTGCTGGCCGATCTCGAGGCGCAGGGCATAGAGACCGACGCCCGGCGGCTGCGCAACCGCATGGACGAACTGCTCCAGGAGGCCAAGGCGC
The DNA here is from genome assembly GCA_002238885.1 of Alphaproteobacteria bacterium bin95. GTDB lineage: Bacteria > Pseudomonadota > Alphaproteobacteria > Bin95 > Bin95 > Bin95. The sequence continues at coordinate 2,406 of MPNF01000256.1, forward strand.
AGGTCATGGCGGAGTAGGGCCTGGCGGCGCCCCGGCCGCGCCGCCTCAGAAGAACTGTTCCAGCACGCGGTCCGGCGGCTGGTGACCGTCCACGAAGGCCTTGATGTTGACGATCACCCGCTCGCCCATCTCCAGGCGTCCTTCCAGCGTGGCCGAGCCCATATGCGGCAGCAGCACCACATTGTCGAGGTCGCGCAGCTTTGGGTCGATGGCGGGCTCGCGCTCGAAGACATCCAGGGCCGCGCCGGCGAGCTTGCCGGCGAGCAGGGCGTCCACCAGCGCCGGCTCGTCAATGACCTCTCCGCGCGAAGTGTTGACGATATAGGCGTGCGGCTTCATCAGCGCGAGGCGGCGGCGCGACAGCAGGTGGTAGGTCGCCGGCGTGCGCGGGCAGTTGATCGACACGATATCCATGCGCGCCAGCATCTGGTCGAGGCTCTCCCAGTAGGTGGCCTCCAGTTCGGCCTCGATATCCGGGTCCGTGCGACGGCGGTTATGGTAGTGGATCGAAATGCCGAAGCCGCGGGCGCGCCGCGCAACCGCAGCCCCGATCCGGCCCATGCCGACAATGCCGAGCCGCTTGCCGTAAATCCGGTGGCCGAGCAGCGCGGTCGGCGCCCAGCCGACCCAGCCGCCGGTCCGCACCAGGCGCTCCCCCTCCGCGAGCCGGCGCGAAACCGACAGGATCAGCGCCATCGTCATGTCGGCCGTATCGCCCGTCAGCACGCCGGGCGTGTTGGTGACCGCAATGCCCCGTTCGTGCGCGGCCGCCAGGTCGATATGGTCCACGCCTGCGCCGAAGCTCGCGAGCAATTTGAGCTGCGGGCCGGCGGCCTCCAGGCACTCTGCGTCGATCCGGTCGGTCACCGTCGGCACCAGCGCGTCCGCCCGGCCCATGGCTTCGAACAGCTCCTCCCGGTCCATCTGCCGGTCGCTGTCGTTCAGTTCGGTGCGGAACAGCTCCATCATGCGGGTTTCCACCGCGTCGGGGAGCTTGCGCGTGACGATGACGAGCGGTTTCTGCGCAGTCGGCATGAGGCCCGCGCCTATGGGGTATTCGCGGGGGACGGCGAGCCGCCGCAGCCGGCAAAGAAAGAGACAGGAACGGTTCCGTCCATAGCGGCAACGCTCTAGCAAGCCGCGCGAAAGGAGTCCACCGCCGGGCCGTCAGCCGGCCCGGTTCAGGAACTCCGCATAGACGCGGTTGAACGCCTCGGCCCGGTCCCAATTGGGGAAGTGGCCTGCGCCCTCGATCACCGCCATTTCCGCGCCCCGGATTTCGTCGCGGTAGAGCGCCATCCGTTCCGGCGGGGTCGGCACGTCGTGCTCGCCCGCAACGACCAGCGTGGGCACCTCGATCTCGCCGAGCCGACCGTCAAAGTCCATGTCCATGATGGCGCCGCCCGAATGGACATAACCCGCGAGCGGGTTGGCGGAAGCGATCTCGATCAGCCGTGCATGGCTGGCCGGGTTGTCGGTGCGCCAGGCTTCGGTCGTGTAGCGGGCCATGATTTCCTCGGCGGCCGGCGCCATGCTGTCGCCCTCTGCGGCGATGCGGGCGGCGGTTCTCCGAATCCGCTCGCCATTGGCGGCCGGCAGCACGCCCTGGGTTGCGAGGAAGGTCACGCTCGCCAGGCGCGGCGCGTGTTCCAGGGCAAGCGCAAAGCCGACCATGCCGCCCAGCGAGGAACCCAGATAATGGGCCCGGTCGATACCCTCCGCGTCCAGAACCGCAACCGCGTCGAGCGCCAGGTCTTCCATCCTGTAGGACGCAGGACCGACCGGGCTCGCGCCGTGACCGCGAAAGTCCAGCGCGATTACCCGGTAGCGCCCGGCGAAAGCATCTACTTGCGGTGCGTACTGGGCGCGCGAGAGGATCTGCGCATGGCCGAAGAGCAGCGCGGCTCCATCCGCATCGCCATGCACCTCATAGACGGTCCGCGCCCCGTCCCGCTCGACTGTCCCGATCCGGCCCTTCCCCATCACGCATTCCCCCTGTTGCGTCTTCGCGCCCGCTCCTCGAAAAAGGCGGCTGCGACGCGCTGCGGCTCGCCGTCGAGATAGGCGGCTTCCTGGAAGCGCATCGCGGCCTGCACGGTCTCGTCGTATCCGGCCTGCGTGCGTTCCAGCAGGCGGCGCTTGGTCAGCCGGACGGCGAGCGGCGGCAGGGTCGCCAGTTCTCCGGCGAGTTCCATCGCCCGCGGCATTACGCGCTCCGGCGCCACGATCTCGTTGACCAGGCCCCAGGCGAGGCAGGTCTCGGCGTCCAGCAGCCGCCCGGTAAGCGAAAGCTCGACCGCGCGCGCATGGCCGACGACGCGCTCGATGATGAAGGGGCCGACGACGCTCGGAATGCCGGCGCGCACCTCCGGCTGGCCCATGCGCACCCCGGGATGGGCGATGCGGATATCGGCATGGAGCGCGGTCTGGAGGCCGAACCCGGCAGCGAGCCCGTTGAGCGCCACCACGATGGGCTTTTCCAGCGCCCGCACGGACTGGTAGAGCGCGCCCAGATGCAGGAAATGCTCTTGCACGGTCTTCTCGTCGAAGCCGGCGGAGTCGTTCAGGTCCTGCCCGGCGGAAAAGGCGCGCTCGCCGGCGCCGGTCAACACCGCCGCCCGCACCGAGTCGTCGCCGTTCAGACCGTCCAGCACGCGCGGCAGCAGGTCCCGCATCTCCAGGTCGAGCGCATTCAACGCCTGCGGGCGGTTCAGCGTCACGACGGCAATGGCGCCTTCGCGGCGCTCCAGAACGGCAGGTCCGGTCATCGGCGTTGTTGTCCTCGCTCAGGCGGGCTCTACGAAGCTGCCAACCACTTTCTTG
>MPNF01000257.1 GCA_002238885.1 Alphaproteobacteria bacterium bin95
ACGCCCCAGATCATCGCGAAGGCGAAATCGCGGATGACCTCGCCGCCAAGGAAGAACAGGGAAAGCAGGGCGAGCAGCGTGGTCACGGAGGTCATGACCGTGCGCGACAGGGTCTCGTTGACCGACCGGTTCAGCAGATCGATCATCGGCAGGGTCTTGTAACGGCGCAGGTTCTCGCGCACCCGGTCGAAGACGACCACCGTGTCGTTGATCGAATAGCCGGCGATGGTCAGCACGGCGGCAACGGTCGATAGGTTGAATTCCAGCTGCAGGATCGAGAAGATGCCCACCGTCGTGATGACGTCGTGGGCCAGCGCCAGCACGGCGCCCACACCGAACTGCCACTCGAACCGGAACCAGATGTAGGCCATGATCGCCAGCAGCGCGAGCGCCACGGAAATCGCGCCCGCCTCGATCAGCTCGCCCCCGACCTTGGGTCCGACGACCTCGACCCGGCGATACTCCTCGACGCTGTCGCCGAGCGCCTCTTTCACGGCGGCGACCGTGGCCTGCTGGGCCGCATCGCCGCCCGGCTGTTGCTGGATGCGGATCAGCACATCGGTCGGCTGGCCGAACTCCTGCAGGCCGACCTCACCTCTGTCCAGTGCGGAGAGCGTCTGGCGCATCCCCGAGATATCGGCCGGTCCCTTCGTGCGCACCTCGATCAGGGTGCCGCCGACGAAATCGATGCCGAAATTCAGGCTCTGCACCGCCAGCGACGCTACCGAAACCAGGATCAGAACGATCGAGACGATATAGGCGCGCTTGCGCAGCGCAATGAAGCGGTAGTTGGTGTCGGGCGGTATCAGCCGTAACGGTCGCATTGTTCCTGCCCGCCCCTCAGATCGGCAACATTTGCGGGCGCCGGCGACGAACCCACAAAACGACCATCAGCCTCGTGACCCAGATCGCGGTGAACATGGAGGTCACGATGCCGATGGCCAGCGTAACGGCGAAGCCCTTGACCGGCCCGGAGCCGAACCAGAACAGGAGGGTCGCGGCAATCAGGGTTGTGAGGTTCGCGTCGATGATTGTCTTGAGCGCCCGGTCGTAGCCGGCGTCGATGGCTCCGATCACGCCGCGCCCGACCCTCGCTTCCTCGCGAATGCGCTCGAAGATCAGCACATTGGCATCCACCGCCATGCCGATGGTCAGCACGATGCCGGCGATGCCGGGCAAGGTGAGCGTGGCCTGGAGCAGCGACAGCGCGCCGAAAATGAGCGCCATGTTGAACACCAACGCGATGTTCGCCATGAGGCCGAAGAGGCCGTAGACCACGACCATGAAGACCAGCACGGCGACCATGCCGATGATGCTCGCCGCCTTGCCGGCGTCGATGGAGTCCTGCCCGAGGCCTGGGCCGACCGTGCGCTCCTCCAGATAGATCAGGGGCGCCGGCAGCGCGCCGGCGCGCAGTAGCAGCGCCAGGTTCTGCGCTTCGGTCAGTGAGAACGACCCGGAAATGATGCCCGATCCGCCGAGGATCGGCTCGTTGATCCTGGGCGCGCTGATGACCTCGTTGTCGAGCACGATCGCCAGGGGCCGCCCCACATGCTCGCCCGTGGTGCGGCCGAACTGCCGCGCGCCGACCGAGTCGAAGCGGAAGCTCACCACTGGCTGCCCGTCCTGGAAGGTCTGCTGGGCATCGACCAGGCGCTCGCCCGAAACCCGCACGCGCTTTTCGACGAGATAGTCGAGTTCCTGTCCCAGCGAATCCGTCCCCTTGTGCCAGCGCGCGCCGGGCGGCGCCGCGGCGGTCGGGTCCGCATTCCTCTGGTCCAGAAGGTGGAAGGTGAGCTTGGCGGTCTGGGTTAGAAGCGCCTTGATCGCGTCCGGGTCGTCGACGCCCGGAAGCTGCACGATGATGCGGTCTGCGCCGTGGCGCTGGATGGTCGGTTCCCTGAGCCCGAGCTCGTTCAGCCGGATACGCAGGATTTCCAGCGTCTGCTCGACGGCCGCACTCTCGACGTCGACGACCACTTCCGGGGGATATTCCAGCCGCGCGGCCCCGCTGTCGTCGATTTCGACTAGCACGAGGCTGTCCCGCTCGGCGATCAGGCGCCGCGCGCTTTCGATGTCCCTCACGTCGCGCAATGAGAACACAACGGCGTTGCCCCGCACTCCGAGGCCCCGATAGCCGATCCGGACATCGCGCAGGCCGCGGCGGACGTTATCCTCCACCGCCTCGAGGCGTTCCTGCATCACGGCGCTCGTCTGCACCTCGATCAGCAGGTGCGCGCCGCCTTGCAGGTCAAGCCCGAGATTGACGGTCTTGTGCGGTATCCAGCTCGGCAGGTCCGTTCCGAGATTGTCCGACCGCCAGAAATTCGGCGATGCGTAGATCAGGCCGAGCGCGCAAATCGCCAGGATGACGACGATCTTCCACCTGGCGAAATAGAGCATTGCCGGTTAGTTGCCCCTGCGGCCGAACAGTCCGCCGAGGAGGCTGCCGCCCCCAGCCGGACCAGCCGGCGCGGCTGCCTGGCCCGGCTGGGGTTTGGACAGCACATCGGTAATCTGCGAACGAACCATGCGTACTCGCACGCCTTCCGCAATCTCCACCAGCACTTCGTGCTCGTTGCTTACCCGAGCGACCACGCCCATGATTCCGCCGGCTGTCACCACCTTGTCACCGCGCTTGAGCGCCGCCACCAGTTCGCGATGCGCCTTGGCCTTCTTCTGCTGCGGGCGGATCAGCAGGAAGTAGAACACGACGAAGATGAGGATGATCGGCAACAGGCCGGTCAGCATGTCGCCGCCGCCCCCGCCTGACTGTGCGTAGGCCGGTGAGATCAGCATGGGAAGGCCCCTCCGAAAGGACGCGCGACTATAGCCGCCGATGCTGTCCGCGCAAGCGCCGTTGCCCGGTCACGCCGAGGGCTCGGCGCCGAGGTCGAACACGATGCCTTCGAGGTCGGCGCTCGGGGCAGGGTATCGGGCCGTCACGAGCTGGTCGTGACCGGGAACCAGCCGGTCGAGCGAGCCTGCGAGCGCAAGGCAGCGGCGGTAGCCTTCGACCATCTTCGCCAGGTCGTAGAAGATCGCGAAGGGCCGCTCGTCGGTCACTTCCTCGAACAGGTGGACCGCGTCCGAGGCAAGCAGTATCCAGCCCCGCCTGCTGTGGACGCGCAGCACGGTCTGGCCGCGCGCATGCCCGCCGATCAGGTGCGATTCGAGGCCGGGCGCGATTTCCACGACCTGCTCGGTATCGAAGCGCAGCCTGTCCTCATAGACGAGCTGCACCAGGGCCTGGGTGTCGCGCAGATGGTAAGCGTGGCGGAACGCCGGATGCGTCATGTCGGGACCGGTGATGGATGCCATCTCCTCGGCATGCATGCGGAACGACGCGGCCGGATAGTCGGCGAGATTGCCGACATGGTCGAAATGCGCGTGGGTCAGCAGCACGTCGGTCGCCGTCTTCGCTTCAACGCCGAGTCGGCCGAGAACCGCCGCCGGGTCGTGGAGGTGCATGCGGCCGCCCTCGCCGGAAATATCGGACTTGAAGCCGGTGTCCACGATCCAGGTGCGCCCGGCCCCCGTTATGACATAGGTGAAGAAGTCGAGGCCCGGGATCATCTTCGCCGGGTCGCCGCCCATGAAAGTCGAACCTTCCGGGCGCTCTTTCTGCTCGCCATAGCGGATTGCAAGGACATCGTAGGACGGCAGGCCATTCATGCGGGGACTCTCCGATGCTGCTAATGTGCCGCCCCCCTGTGGAGGACGGCTTCCTGGCGCCCAGTCTAGCACCGACGGTCAGCATTCTGGTCCCGTGTTTCGAGGCTGCCGCAACGATCGGCAAGGCCGTCGAAAGCGCGCTTGCCCAGACGTTCGACGACATCGAGGTGATCCTCGCCTCCGACGACGGCAAGGACTATGCGGCCATGCTCGGCTGCGCCGACCCACGTGTAAGGCAGGTTTCCACCGGGCGGATCGGCAGCGGCGACGGGCCGGCGCGAAATGTCGCGCTCGGTGCGGCCCGCGGGCGTTTCGTCGCCAATCTCGATGCCGACGACACCATACGACCGGAACGCCTTGCCTATATGTTGCCCTATGCGGAGCGATACGGCGCGGCGATAGACAACACGGCGCTCTGGATCGACGGCCGGTTGACCAAGACGGCGTTCCCGCCGGCCCCGACCGACTTCCGGTTGACTGCGGAGGCGATCCTCGGTCCCCGCCTGCCGATGAATGCACTCCTGCGGCGCAACCTCGCGGGCGAGGGGTGGCCCGCATTCGATTTCTGCAGCGATGTCGTGTTCAACCTCGAAGTGCTGAGCCGGTGCCCGGATTTCCGGGGCTTGGCCCGCATTGGCTACGATTACGTCAAGCGGGACGGCTCGATCACGCAGTCGCCGGACACGGCCGACCGGGCAGCGCGGGGCTATGCGGCGATTATCGCCGCCATCGACACCGGCGAACTCGATCTCACTCCCGAAGTCGCAGCGGCAGCGCGGGAGGAATTCGCCGCCAACGCCCGCGCCAACGAGGCGTTCCGGGCCGCTCACAGGTCCGGCGCTGTCGAGAACCTGGAAGCCTGGCTCGCATCGTGACGGTCGTACTGGTTACCGGCGCGGCGCGGCGCATCGGCCGCCATCTGGCGCTCGCCTTCGGCCGCTCGGGATGCTCCGTTGGCGTTCACTACAATGGCTCGCGGAGCGAGGCCGAGACGCTTGCGAAGCGAATCGAACATGCCGCGCTGCTGCCCGCCGATCTTGCGGAGTGGGACGCAGCGGAAGCCCTGATTGCCGGCTGCGAAGCCGGACTGGGGCCCGTCGATGTTCTCATCAACTGCGCTTCCACCTTCGAGTATGACGACATGGAAACGCTGGAAGCCGGGACCTGGGCGCGCAATATGGCGGTCAATTTGGCGGCCCCGGTCAATCTGATCCGGGCCGTCGCCGCCCGCGGGCGCCCGGCCGTCGCCGTCAATTTCCTGGATTTCAAGGTCTGGCGGCCGAGCGCATCCTTTCTCTCCTACACACTGGCCAAGACCGCGCTGCAGAACGCCACGACGATGCTGGCACAGGCGCTGGCGCCGACCGTGCGGGTCAATGCGGTCGCTCCCGGCGTCGTGCTGCCCAGCGGCGGCCAGAGCGCCGACGAATACCGGGCGGTCGTCAGCTCTACCCTCCTGGAGCGCGAGATCGCGCTGGACGACCTGTTCCGGGCGGTGCGTTACCTGGTCGAAACGGAGAGCATTACGGGCGAGACGCTCTATGTTGACGC
>MPNF01000258.1 GCA_002238885.1 Alphaproteobacteria bacterium bin95
GCAAAACCCGCGCGCCGTCAAACGCAAAATGAGCAAGTTCCCACTGCGCCGGCCGGACACCCCTCCACTCCCTGCCGTCAATCCAGTCAACAGCATTAGAGTCATAAAGTGAACAGTATTGGCGCTAGCGGCCTGCCAGCCGCACCTCCGCCGCCGCCAGATCTTCCGGCGTGTTGATGTTGAAGAACGGGTCGCCTTCGGGCGTGACCGGGAATTCGACGTCGGCCATACGGTAGCGGGCGGTCCAGCGGTCCACCTTGCGGAGCCCTTCCTCCGCCAGCGCGCGTTGCAGGTCGTCGGCGAGCCTCACGGCCCAGAGCGCGAAGACCGGGTGGCGCTGCCCGCCGGAGGTCGCGGTGACGATATCGGCGCTCCCTGCCTCGGCCGCCAGGTCGCGGACCAGCGTCCCGGGGAAGAAGGGCGCATCGCAGGGGAAGCTCGCGACCCAGCCATAGCCGGCCTCGCGCGCCCAGAGCATGCCGGCGAGCACGCCCGCAAGCGGCCCGACGAATCCCGTCACCGGATCGGGCAACACGGGCAGGCCCAGTTCGGCGAATTCCTCCGCCGGAGCATTGGCGTTGACGGCGAGGCAAGCCACTTGCGGACAGGCGCGCGCGGCGGCATGGGCCAGCAGCGGCCGCCCGTCGAGCAGCGCCAATCCCTTCAGCCCACCGCCCATCCGCCGTCCGAGGCCGCCCGCGAGCAGGAGGCCGGCGCAGTCCTGCCGGGGGTCGAACGGCACGGAGGTCAGGCGGCGTCGCCGGTGGCGACTTCGGGGTTCGCGTCGAACACGAGGCGCTCCGCGCCGGAGAGCGCGATGAAGCGCTTGCCCTTCGCGCGCCCGACCAGGGTCAGCCCCGCCTGCCGGGCGAGCGTCACGCCCGACGCCGTGAAGCCCGAGCGCGAGATCAGGATCGGCACGCCCATCTGCACGGTCTTGATGACCATCTCGCTGGTGAGCCGACCGGTGGTGAAGAACAGCCTGCCCGCCGGCGAGACGCCGTTGAGGCGCATATAGCCCGCGATCATGTCCACCGCATTGTGCCGGCCGACATCCTCCAGATAGAGGATCGGCCGGTCGCCCTCGCACAGCACGCAGCCGTGGATGGCGCCGGCGGCCAGATAGAGGCTCGGACGGCGCGCGATCTTGGCCGAGAGCGTGTAGATCCAGGAGGTGTAAAGCGGGTCCGGGGGCAGTTCCGAGGCCTCGAAACTGTCCATCACGTCGGCAAACACCGTGCCGACGGCGCAACCCGAGGTGCGGACCCGGCGCTCCAGCCGGTGCTCGTAGTCCGTCATGCGCGCCGTGCGCACGATGGCGACGTCGAGTTCATCGTCGATATCGATGCCGGTGATCTCGTCGTCCGGGCGCAGCATGTTCTGGTTGACGAGGAAACCGACGGCAAGCCAGTCGGCATGGTCGCCGACCGTCATCGCGGTCACGATCTCCTGGCTGTTCAGGTAGATGGTGAGCGGCCTTTCCACCACGACGCGCGTGCTGCGCTCCCGTCCCTCGTGGTCGATGCCGGTGACGGCTTCGGTCAGCCTCGGGTCGTCCGGGTCGGGCGCGACCAGGAACTCCTGCATGAACTCGCTCATGTTCTCCACTATGCTCCGGGGCATGGAGAGGCTCAACGACTGTTTCGCGGCGGGCGACCGCCTGCTGACCGTCGGCGAGGCGGCCGAACGGCTGCGGACGCGCCTCGGACCGACGGTCGGCCGGGAGCGTGTCGCGCTCGCGGAAGCGCGGGGCCGGATCCTGGGGGAACCGTTGACGAGCCGGCTCGACGTGCCCGGCTACGACAACGCCGCCGTGGACGGCTACGCCTTCGCTCACGGGCAGGGCCACTACCGCCTCGCCGGGCGGGCGGCGGCGGGGCGGCCCTTCGCGCACCCGCTCAGGCCCGGCGAGGCAGTCCGCATATTGACCGGCGCGCCGGTGCCGGAAGGCGCCGACACGGTGGCGATGCAGGAGGACTGCGAGCTTGACGGCGAAACCGTGACCGTCCCGGCAGGCCTCAAGGCGCGCGCAAACTACCGCAAGGCCGGCGAGAATATCCGCCGCGGCGAGACGATCTTCGCGCCCGGCCAGCGCCTCGGCCCGCTGCAACTGGGCGTCGCCGCTTCGCTCGGCGAGACGGCGCTCGATGTGTTCCGGCCGCTTCGCATCGCCCTGTTCTCCACCGGGGACGAACTTGCGCTCCCCGGCGAACCGCTGGCGCCGGGGCAACTCTACGACTCCAACCGGACCATGCTGCGCGCCTTCCTGGAGGCAGACGGACTTTCCGTGACCGATCTCGGTATCCTCCCGGACGATGCGCCCGCGGTGAAGGCGGCGCTCGCCGAAGCGGCAGCCGGGCACGATGTCGTGATGACCTCGGCGGGCATCTCGACCGGCGACGAGGACCATGTCGCGGCGGCTGTGCCGGAACTTCATTTCTGGCGCCTCGCGGTGAAGCCCGGCCGGCCGCTGGCGCTCGGCAGCATCGGCAACGCGGCGTTTGTCGGCCTGCCGGGCAATCCGGTGGCCGCCGCCGCCTGCCTGCTGATGCTGGTGCGCCCGATGCTGGGCCTTCTCGGCGGGGCCGGGTGGGAAACGCCGCCGGCAACGCCGGTGCCAGCCGGCTTCGCCATGAAGAAGAAGACCGGGCGGCGGGAATGGCTGCGCGTCAGCCTCGGCGAAGACGGCGCAGCGCGGAAAGCCGGTCCCGACGGCTCCGCCCTGCTGCGCGTCATGGCAGAGGCCGACGGCCTGCTCGACGTGCCGGAGGACGTGGAGACGATCGCACCCGGCGACCGTTTCCCGATGCTGCGGTTCTGATTTCGACTGCCGCCGGTCCCATGCAGATCTAGAGTGGACCCCTGGGTCCGGACTCCTTCAAAGCTTCGCGCCGCGCCCAGAAGCCGCACCGCCTTCCGCCCGCCCCATTTGTCGGCGCCGGCCCGGCTTGCTAGAAGGGCGTCCGATTTTCCCGGCCCGAGGCCCCGATGCGAATCCAGGCGAACACCATCCGTCCCGGCAATGTCATCGAGCATGACAGCAAGCAGTGCGTCGTCATCAAGATCGACCTGATCCTGCCCGGAAAGGGCAATGCCTTCATCGCCGTCGAAATGCGCGACCTGAAGACCGGCGTGAAGACGCAGGAACGGTGGCGCACCGCGGACAGCGTCGAGCGGCTGACCACGGACGAGCGGGCCTGCCAGTTCCTCTATGCCGAAGCCGACGGCTACACCTTCATGGACAACGAGACCTACGACCAGTTCTCGCTCGACGCCGCCATGGTCGGCGACGGCGCGCCGTTCCTCCAGGACGGGCTGGAAGTCAAGGTGCTGACAGTGGAGGGCAGCCCGGTCAGCATCGAGCTGCCGACCCGGATTGCGCTGGAGGTCGTCGAGGCGGAGCCCGTGGTGAAGGGGCAGACGGCGTCCTCCTCCTACAAGCCGGCCCTGCTGGAGAACGGCGTCAAGGTAATGGTGCCGCCGCATGTCAAGATGGGCGCGCGTATCGTCGTCAATCCCAACGACCTCAGCTATGTCGAGCGGGCCAAGGACTGACCTGCGATGCGCCGCCCGGCCGAGATCAATGTCATGCTACGGGCGGCGCATGCCGCCGGGCGCGGGTTGGCGCGCGATTTCGGCGAGGTCGAGAACCTGCAGGTTTCGGAGAAGGGCCCCGGCGATTTCGTCTCGGTCGCGGACCGGCAGGCGGAGCGGCGAATCGTCGAGGAACTCGAGCGGGCGCGGCCCCGCTACGGCTTCCTGCTGGAGGAAAGCGGCGCCATTGACGGCGCCGACACCAGCAACCGGTGGGTGGTCGATCCGCTCGATGGGACGGGCAATTTCCTGCACGGCATCCCGCATTTTTGCGTATCGATCGCGCTCGAACGCGACGGCGAGCCGATCGCCGCGCTGGTCTACAACCCGCTGACCGACGACACCTACTGGGCGGCGCGCGGCATCGGCGCCTATGCCAACAATCGACGGCTGCGGGTGTCCGCGCGGGCACGCCTGCCGCACTGCATCCTGGCGACCGGCGAAGAGACGGGCGCCGGAAGCGAGGCCCTGGCCTGCTATCTCCGCCAGCACGCAGCGCTCAAGAATGCCGGGGTGAGCCTGCGCCGGTTCGGCGCGGCGGCGCTGGACCTTGCCTGGGTCGCGGACGGGCGGTTCGACGGTTTCTGGCACTCCGGCCTCCGACGATGGGATATCGCGGCCGGTGTGCTGCTGGTGCGGGAGGCCGGCGGCGCGGTTTCCGACACCGACGGTTCCGGCAGCGTGCTGGAAACGGGCAATATCCTTGCCGCCAACGACCGCCTGCACGGCAATTTGTGCCGGATCATGGCGGAGGCCGGGCGCCCGGCTCCGGTTGCGCCTTCGGGGCGGGCGGCATAGAGTCGGATCATGCTGCCGATGCTGCGGCGGAAGGGGAGATGGCGCGCTACCGAGTCATTCTACGAGCGGCTGTCGCCCTGGCCCTGCTGCTCCCGGCCGCCCGGCAAGCGAATGCGCAGGACACATTGATTGTTGACAGCGGCGGCGCTCGTTGGACGAGCGGCGAGAACAGGGAGCCGTCGGTGACCGTCGATTTCGGCGTAATCGATTCCCTGTCGGCCGACCGTCGGCGGAGCGCTTTCCGAAGGCAAAACCGCCGGACCCGGCGATATCTGACCCTCAGCATCCCGCAGCCGGAGCCGCCGGCCTTGCCCGACCGCTACGACCCGCGGGTTGCGCCCGTAGCGGAAGCGCCGCCCGAGGTGCAAACCCGGCCTCCGTCGGAGCGCCACGAGCCGCCGGTCGCGCCCGTTGCGAAAGTGCAACCCGAGGCGCAGCCTCCGGCCCTGCCCGACTCGCCTGAGTTGGCGGCCGTCCCTGCTGCGACGTCGCAGCCCGGGCCGCAAGCACCGCCTCCTCCGCCCACGCGTCCCGACCTGCCGGTTGCGCCCGCTGCGGAAATGCAACCCGAGGCGCCGCCTCCGGCCCTGCCGGACTCGCCGGAGCTCGCGGCCGTCCCCGATACCGAGTTGCAGCCCGAGGCGCCCGCCAAGCCGTCGGTCCCAGCCCTGTCGAACCCGGTAGCGCCCGCGCCGACCGCCTCGGCCTTGCCTGTGCGCCGCATACCAGCCGGGAAGACGGAGGCGACGCCGGCGCTCCAGGCTTTCCTGAACCGCGCCAACGGGAAGAGCAGCGCGCCGAAGCGCGAGACTCTCTCGGCGAAACCGCTTC